>QHRC01000018.1:588-1150 GCA_003219995.1 Verrucomicrobiota bacterium | reverse complement strand
TAAAGCGGTGATCGGTGGAGGTTGGATCGGATAATCTCGTGCGTACGAGGGGTCGTCTGAGTGGTCCAGCACGGCATTTGTTCCACGTGGAACTCTCCTTTGCTGTTGTAATTCAGCGTAAAGAAATCATCCGCCTGGCTTGCCGCCTCCGAGTGAAAACCGAACCTGGGCGGGGGGTTATCTCCAAGCTGAATTTCGCATTGAGAGAAGTCGATTGAGCGACGATTCAGCCTACATGGCGTGCCTGTCTTGAAACGCCCAACCGCGAAGCCAAGATGTCGAAGATTTTCGCTTAAGGCTGAACTGGCGTCAGCCATACGTCCGCCCGGTTTGCTATTTTCGCCTACATGCAAAAGACCACGCAAAAATGTCCCAGACGTAAGCACGACGCTTCGGGCAGCAATCGCTAGCCCGAGATCTGTCTCAACGCCGACGACTGTTCCGTTTTCAACGAGCACCTTTAAAACTGTCGCTTGCTTGACGTCTAAATTCGGTGCCCGCTCAAGAACCGCCTTCATTCGAAATTGATAGGCTTTCTTGTCGCATTGGACCCTGGGGGCGC
>QHRC01000018.1:0-542 GCA_003219995.1 Verrucomicrobiota bacterium | reverse complement strand
AGGCCCATGGCGCCGCCGATGGCATCGATCTCGCGAACCATATGGCCCTTAGCCAGGCCTCCAACCGCCGGGTTGCACGACATCTGGCCGATCGTATCCAGGTTTTGCGTCACCATCAAAGTTCGGCAGCCAAGCCGAGCTGCAGCTAACGCGGCTTCGGCTCCGGCATGGCCACTGCCTATGACTACGACATCGTACTCGGTGGGAAGCTTAAACATGACAACGTGGTTTCGGCATTCCTTGGTGCGGTTAACAATTAGCTTAGGTTGAACTTCTGCATGTCGCCGCTGATTAGCGAGGCAACGATTTTGATCTCTGGTTTAAACTCTGCCAGCACCTGCCGGCAAGCACCACATGACAAGGCCGGCGCGTCGGAATCAGTCACAACCACGCCAGTGAAAATGTTACCCACCTCTGTCAGCAACGCTGCGGCGACGGAAAACTTGGAAAAAGGCGCGTGGACACGGCTCCGTACTTTGAAAGCTGCCTTCACTAAATCGTTTTCATACATAAGTATCTCAATACAAATGACTTATGGCAAT
>QHRC01000008.1:2790-5748 GCA_003219995.1 Verrucomicrobiota bacterium | reverse complement strand
CGAGAAATTTTCGAATGCGCTCTTCGTCGGTTTCCGCTGACGCATGAGGAATTGCTGGAGGTATTGGCGGCGTAGATGTCGATTTTTCCTCCGATTCGCCCGAATCTTTGGTTGTTTGCCCTGCTTTGCTCGCCAGCCACCGAAAAAGCAGCGCGACGGCCACCAGCAAAAGGAAGAGCAGATGATCGAGATGCATCTTTTGTGAGGTTAAAAAGGTTACAAATGTTACAACGTTAAAATGTCTCCTTGTAACTCTTTTAACGATGTAAACTCTTTTAACGTTTCACTAATCACGTCGCTTCCGTCCGCGGCTTGTCGGTGCCCGCGATTGATTCCCGCATCGAGGTATCGGCCTGCACATTTTTCATGCGGTAATAATCCATGATCCCAAGATGCCCGGAGCGAAATGCGTCCGCCATCGCCTGTGGCACTTGTGCTTCCGCCTCCACGACTTTGGCGCGCATCTCTTGTGTTTTCGCGCGCATTTCCTGCTCGACCGCCACCGCCGCGGCGCGACGCACTTCCGCTTTTGCTTGCGCGACACGTTTGTCGGCATCGGCCTGCTCGCTTTGCAATTTTGCGCCGATGTTGTCGCCCACATCGACATCGGCAATGTCGATCGAAAGAATTTCAAACGCGGTGTTGCTGTCGAGGCCTTTGGCCAGCACGGCCTTTGAGATGCGGTCAGGATTTTCCAGAACATCTTTGTAAGAATCGGCCGACCCAATCGCGCTAACGATCCCTTCGCCCACGCGCGCGATAATTGTTTCCTCCGTCGCACCGCCTACAAATCGATCGAGATGCGAGCGCACCGTCACACGCGCTTTCACTTTTGCGCCGATGCCATCCTTGGCCACGCCGTCAATCGTGGCTCGGCCCATTGCCGGATTTGGTGCGTCGATCACCTTCGGATTGATGCTCGTGCGCACCGCTTCGAGCACGGTCTTGCCTGTCCCTTTGGTGGCCAGATCGATCGCGCAGGCACGATTAAAGTCGAGCGAGATGCCCGCTTTGTCGGCCGCGATCAACGCGAGAATCACCTGGCTGACATCGCCGCCTGCCAGATAATGCGCCTCCAGCGGATCGCTTGGAATTTCGATGCCCGCTTTGACCGCCGTTATCCGGCTGTCCACAATTAATCCGACCGGCACACGCCGCAGCCGCATCCCGACCATCTTACCCATCCCAACCGGCGCGTTGGCAATGCGCGCCCGAAGCCAGACACCGAAGAAGTTGAAAAGGATGATCGCGAAAACAAGTCCGAAGACTGCGAGCACCGCGACGCCGACAAGATAAAGAGCATCCATAGGTTTTTCGAACCTATGCCAGTCGGCGCGCGCCGGAAAGTCTAATCGGGCTGTAGCGTCGCTCGCTGCGGTGAGCGACGAAAATCTGTAGCCGCTTCGCTCTGTCGAGGCGCTCTTTGCTGCTTGCGTAAACACGGCGACGGAGCGCCGTGGCTACAATTCCAATTGCAATTGAGGCGAGACGGCATACGCATTGCGCGTTGTGGACGAAAAAGTTGTAGCTGCCGTTGTCCCGAGCGGCAGAACGAAGGTTGCCGTGGTCGGCGCTTCCGGTTACATCGGCGAAGAGCTGGTGCGTCTGTTGTTAGCGCATCCGTATGTCGATCTTGTCGCGGCGACATCGCGACAGTTCGCCGGTAAAACGCTCACTGAAGTCTTCCCGCGCTTTTCACACGACGACAAAGCGAAAGCGCTCAAGTTCGTCGAATCTGATCCGGCGAAGCTTACGCGGATGGCTGAAATCGTTTTCCTCGCGCTGCCCCATGGACTCGCTGCTGAGTTTGCCAAACCGCTCTTGCAAACCGGCGTCCGAGTCGTCGATCTCAGCGCCGATTTCCGAGTCAAGGACGCGGCAGTTTACAAAGAATTTTACGGTAAAGATCATCCTGCGCCGGAGTTATTAGGCCAAGCCGTTTACGGTTTGCCTGAAATTTATCGCGAGAAAATTCGTGACGCGAAACTCATCGCATGTCCGGGTTGTTATCCGACAAGCATTCTCATTCCGCTTCGGCCGCTCATTCGCCGCAAGGCCATCGATCGGAAAAGAATTCTGGTCACGAGTTTGAGCGGCGTTACCGGTGCCGGGCGGAAAGTAGAGGCCGACTATTTGTTCGCCGAATGCAACGAAAGCATGCGCCCGTACGGCGTGCCGAAACATCGACACCTTGCCGAGATTGAGCAGGAGTTGTCGCTCTTAGCCGGCGACAAAATCTCGATCCAGTTCACTCCACATCTCGCACCGGTAAATCGGGGAATTCTTACGACGATTTGCACTGAGCTCGCTGAAGATGTTGTTGCGGTAGATCCGCCATTGGTTTTTCTAAATGCCTACGGACAGGAGCCGTTTGTTCGCCTGCTCGGCGATGAAAGACTGCCGGACACAAAGAATGTTGTTGGCACAAATTTCATCGACGTGGCGTGGAAGATCGACAATCGCACTTCGCGGCTCGTTGTGATGAGCGCGATCGATAACATCGTCAAAGGCGCGAGCGGTCAGGCGATCCAATGTTTCAATCTCATGCGCGGATATCCGGAAACATCCGGCCTGATTTGAAAAATTCGTTTCGACAAATCCCCGGCTCGATTTGCGCGCCGCGCGGTTTCAGATGCGCCGCCGTGTTTTGCGACATCAAAAAAATCGGCACGGGCAAAGGCTCGGAGAAAGGACGGAAACATGATCTGGCGTTGATTGTCTCCGACGTTCCCGCGGCCGTTGCAGGAATGTTTACGAGTAATCAAGTCTGTGCCGCGCCAGTAATAATCAGTGCGCAGCGCGCCGCGAAGAATTTCGCGCGCGCCATTGTTGTGAACTCCGGAAACGCAAATGCGTGCACCGGAAAACAGGGTTTGGAAGATGCGCGATACATGACGCGGTGGGCTGCGAAAGCTGTAGCGGCGGTCTGTGACCGCCGAAAATCAGAAGTGCCGGCGC
>QHRC01000008.1:0-2726 GCA_003219995.1 Verrucomicrobiota bacterium | reverse complement strand
GGAATTCGTGAGTGCGTACCGCTGCTGGCAAGATCGGCTAGGAGCGCGCGGCAAGTTACTAAAGCGATCATGACGACCGACACGCGCCGAAAAGAGATTGCGATCGAATTGAAGATCGACAATCGAGGTGTGCGCATCGGTGGAATTTGCAAAGGCGCAGGAATGATTCAGCCGGGAATGACGCGAAGTGGCGGGCGTCATGCGACGACGCTGGCGTTTATCACGAGCGACGCGGCGATTGATTCGCGTTTGTTGAAGTGCGCACTCGAAATCGCGGTTTCGCAAAGTTTCAATCGGATCACGGTGGACGGCGATATGAGCACGAACGATTCTGTGATCATGCTCGCCAACGGATTGGCGGGAAATCGGCGGCTCGCTCCGCGCCGGAGTGGCATTCGAGTCTCACTCCACCGGGATTTTGGAATCTTCCAAGCTGCCCTTAATCATGTTTGTCTCGAGTTGGCCAAAATGATTGTGCGCGACGGTGAAGGGACAACGCGATTCATCACCTTGCATGTGCATGGCGCGCGTAACGCGCGCGAAGCGGAGTCGGCCGCGCGCTCTATTGCAAACAGCTCGCTTGTGCGAACGAGCTGGTGCGGAGGCGATCCAAACTGGGGACGCATTCTGTGCGCGCTGGGTTATTCGAGCGCGCATGTTGATGAAAAAATTGTCGATGTTGGCTATGCAAATCTTGCAAGCCGCAAGATTATTTTTGCTTTCCAGCGCGGTCGCCCGACAAATGCTGCTTTGAACGCGCTCGCCCAAATCGCCTCAGCACCTGAGTTCGATCTGCATGTCGATCTTCACTGCGGCCACGGTAAATTTGTCCTCTACGCGAGCGATCTCACCGAAGATTACGTGACTTTTAATAAAGGCGACATGAACGATCCCAGTTCGCTTGGTGGATAACGATGGACGAAATTATTTCCGAAGTGGTTGTAGTGGCGGGCGTTTCGCCTGCACAACCTCAGGGTGCACACCCGACGCTTTTGCGGTAGATCGAGATGGAAAAAATTATTTCCAAAGCCGCGACTTTGCTTGAAGCGCTGCCTTACATTCAGCGTTTCCGCAGCCAGATTTTTGTCGTGAAATATGGCGGAAGCTTCATGGATTCACTCGATGCGGAGGTGCGGCATCGCGTCGCGCGCGACGTCGTTTTTCTTGAAGCTGTTGGAATCAATCCGGTCGTGGTGCACGGTGGCGGGAAAACGATCACGCGCGCACTCGAAAAGGCCAGTGTTGAATCGAAATTTGTGCAGGGACATCGCGTCACCGATGCGGTGAGCGCGGAAATTGTCGATCAAGTGCTCTCGCGTGAAATCAACCCGGAAATCGTGCAGGCAATCCAGGATTTCGGCGGCAAAGCACGCGGGTTTCCTGGTTCGAATATTTTTCGCTGCCGGAAATTTTCACCCTTCGATCTGGATGGAAAACCGCTCGATATCGGATTTGTCGGTGAAGTTTACGACGTCGATGTTGAACCGTTGCGCGAATGTATTCGAAGAAGTGTGACGCCGGTGATCAGCCCGACGGCGCGTGGTGATGACGGCAAGGTTCACAATTGCAACGCTGACGTTGCCGCAGCCAAGACCGCGATTGCACTCAAGGCGCGCCGATTGGTTTTCATGAGCGACGTTCCCGGACTTTTGCGTACTCCCGAGGATGCAGCTTCGCTTATCCGGCATTTGCGGGTGATGGAAGTGCCGGAGCTGCGACGGGCCGGGATCATTGGCGAGGGGATGATTCCAAAGGTCGATAGCGCGATTGCGGCCATCGAAAGTGGCGTGGAGAAGGTGCAATTTGTCGATGGAAGAATTCCGCATTCTGTCTTACTGGAGATTTTCACGGACGCGGGCGTGGGAACAGAGGTGGTGCGGTGATGATTAAAGCAAGCATCCAACGTTCAGCGTCCAACATCGAACATCCCAGCCGGCAAGAGATTCGTGCGGCCTTCGAGAATTTTGTCGTGCCATCGTATGCGCGTTTCGATTTAGTGCTGGACCGCGGCGAGGGGAGTTATGTTTGGGATGTCGACGGCCGCCGTTATCTCGATCTTGCCGGAGGGATCGCGGTCTGCTCGTTAGGTCATGCTCATCCCGCGATCACAAAAGTTGTGGCGGAGCAAGCGAGAAAGCTCATTCACGTTTCGAATCTTTATTATAACGAACTGCCGGGGCTTCTCGCGAGACGAATTGTCGATCTTATCGGGCCGGGTCGTTGCTTTTTCTGCAACAGCGGCGCCGAAGCAAATGAGGGACTGTTCAAACTCGCGCGAAAGTTTGGTCACGACGAGGGACGTTTCGAAATCATCACCGCGATCGATTCCTTTCACGGTCGCACTTTGGCCGGAATCGCGGCGACTGGTCAGGAGAAGATCAAAAATGGATTCGAGCCAGCCGTGACCGGATTCAGGCACGTGCCGTTCAACGATCTCGAGGCGATGGGCGCGGCGATTACAAGATCGACAATCGCCATTTTGATCGAACCGATTCAGGGCGAGAGCGGAATTACGATTGCGACGCCGGAATATTTAATCGGTCTGCGCAAACTTTGCGACGTGCACGAATTGCTTCTGCTTTTCGACGAGGTCCAGGCCGGACATTTTCGGACCGGAAAGTTCCAAAGCTGGCAGCGCATTCTCGAAAATGAACCTGTCGATCTTTTGCCGGATGGCGTGTCGATGGCGAAATCGCTTGGCGGCGGATTTCCGATCGGTGCATTTT
>QHRC01000007.1 GCA_003219995.1 Verrucomicrobiota bacterium | reverse complement strand
CTTGACCGGATCGCGCGCCACGGTGGGCAGGATGCTTTGAGGACCGGTCTCCGGCATCGTGATCAGCGGCTGAGTTTTTTTCATCTCGACTGTCGCTGACGGCTTGGTCGGATCGGGCCGCGGCGCGATCCGCGCGGTTTCTTTTTTCGGACCTAGTGAAGTCGCGGAAGGCGGAGTCGGCGGCGAGCCAGGCAATTTCGCGGCTACGGGAATGTCCACCGCCGGGGGGGGAGGCGAGGGCGGAGAGGGTGAAGCTTTAGGTGGCAACGGAGTTGGCGCCGTTGAAACAGGCGGATCCGAGGGAGTCAATGACGGACGAGGCGGCAGATTGATTCGTACGGTTTCACGCGATTCATTACTGGCGCCAGGTGGCGTCGCCGCGGGCGGTGGCAAGGTGATGCGGACTGTTTCTTTTTTGGGTTCGTTTGAGTCGGCCATGAAAATTTGGCGAGTCGATCCTGAAAGTTGCGCGAAAATACGCTACTTGTCACTCGTTAACTTGGTTTTCACCGCAAAGGCTGCTTAAGCCAGGAGATCGTATCCTCGACTTGCAGTGATCTTGCGCCAGACGAATTCTCCGGCTGGCGCAGGCTCGGACAAAATTACCCGCGCATCGACATCCGGCGCATCGGCTTCGCTGCGAGCGACATGCGGCTGATCGACGAGCAATTTCAATTTGCGACCAACTTTTTTCCGCGCCAGCCGGTGCGCGATCTTTTGCTGGATCGACATCGCGGCGCGATATCGCGCGTTTTTGACGTTCGCCGGGATTTGATTTGGCATTTTTGCCGCACGCGACCCTTGCTCCTGGGAATACTTGAAGATACCGAGCCGTTCAAATTGGATACGCTCGATAAACTCGAGCAGCGCCTCAAAATCAGTGTCGCTCTCGCCGGGAAATCCGACGATGAAGGTCGTGCGCAAGGCGACGCCGGGAATGCCGAGGCGCAGTTTGGCGATCAACTCCTCGATATGCGGGCGAGAGGTTTCCCGCCTCATGCGTTGCAGCATCGACTCATCAATGTGTTGCAGCGGGACGTCGATGTAACGCGCGACCTTTTCACATTGCGAAACGGTTTCGATCAATTCATCACTCCAGTGCGCGGGATGCGTATAAAGCAACCGCACCCAGAATTCGCCTTCGATCTCCTGGATCTGGCGCAGGAGCGCCGACAGCGTAGGGCCGCGCGAAGAATCCACTAGTTGCCGCGGTCCCGCCTTGGCCGCCCATAAATCCATTCCGTAATAAGTGGTGTCCTGGCTGATTAAATTAATCTCGCGCACGCCCTCGGCAATCAAACCGCGAATTTCCGCGAGCACGGAGGCAGGAGACCGGCTCCGATGTCTCCCCCGCATTTGCGGGATCACGCAAAAACTGCACGGATGATTGCAACCCTCGGCGATTTTTACATATGCCGAGTGCGCCGGGGTGAGGCGAAAGCGGGGCGTATCGTAATCGGGAATGTACCCGGGTCGCGCGGTGACGAAATCAAGATCGACATCTTCATCTTGCACTTGTTTGCTGAGCAACCTCTCGGCAATTGCACCAAGCTCTTTCACCTGATCCAGCCCGATGAACGCATCAACTTCGGGAAGCGATTCGCGCAGCTCACGCGAAAAACGTTGCGACATGCAGCCGCTCACGATCAGTTTTTGAGTCGGCCGT
>QHRC01000017.1:12945-17698 GCA_003219995.1 Verrucomicrobiota bacterium | reverse complement strand
GGAGGGGGCACCGGCGGCGGAGAAACGCCTTTTCAGCCCACCGGCGGACCGAAGCAAAACCGAGCAGTGTTCGGAATGGAAACTTTATGTGGAACCCGAGTTGCGCCGACTTTTTCGCACCGCCACGGAAACAGTGGCTGCCGATCTGGAGCAACTGAATGGGAACGAGAAGCCTTTCGCAAATCGCAAGCTTCGTATCCCCACGCAGCATGCTGATGCCTGGCTGAACGCGCTCAATCAGGCCCGGCTGGTCATTGCGGCAAAATACAATTTCACCGACGGCGAGCTTTGCGATCACTATCGTTCGCCGATTGGGTCGCGCCGCGACCTCGGTTTATTTCAACTGAATTTCTACGGGTTTCTTCAGGAGTTTATTCTGCGAGAAATCGACGGTTGTTCGGAAAAGACGTCGGATTAACCTTGCTTGCGTTCTCGCACCATCGACATGAGCCGTTCCTTAATGGCGGCGGAAGATTTCGCCGGGCGCAAACTCAGGGCAAACGCTTCGTGGAGGGCATAACATTCGGCGATGCAATCTTCGGCTTTTTCTCCGAATCGTTCGCGCGCTTTTTCAAACACTTCCATCTCGTCAAGCTCCAGGGCGCCAATAACATAGAGGCGGGCGGTGTTCTGGAATTCTTCAAAGCTCATCTTTTAGCTCCTTCAGCCCGTCATAGATTTTCTTTAGTCCTAATTCAAGGCGGGTTTTAACCGTTCCTAAGGGTGTATTCGTTTTTGCCGCGATTTCGCGCTGGCTCATCCCCCGAAAAAATGCGAGATCGATTGCCTCTTGCTGGGCCGGCGGCAACCGGTCGATCACGTTGCGCACCAGGATCCGGGTGTCGCTGAAGGCGATTTCTTCTTCAGTGGCATTATGCACCCAGGCATCGGGTTGTTGCTCAGTCTGGCTTTGCAAGCGTTCTTCGGCCCTGGCGTAGGCCTGTTTTTTTCGCAAACCATCGATCGCGCGCCGGCGCGCCAACGTTACCATCCAGCCGAGGGGTTTGCCTTTCTGCGCGGAAAAATTCTTCGCCTGATTCCAGATTTCCATGAAGATTTCCTGCAAAAGATCATCGGCCTCGGCTTCGTTATGAATCACGCGCAAGATAAGAGCCTTCAAAATTCCGTTGTACCGATCATAGAGTTGGGAAAGCGCCTCCGGGTCCTCGGCCTGAATGCGGCCCATCAAGTCGAAATCACTCGGCGCTCCGGGCTCCACAGGCGGCGTGACGGCGAATGGCCGAATTGTTTCGTTTTCAACCTTGATGGGGTTCGTGCCTGTGTGATCCATGCGAAGCTAGAATGAGTTTTTAGGGCACTTTGCTCAATCGGCCAATCAATTTTTTTCTCGCAAAACTAATTCAGGGCGAACGGGCGTTTGCCAATCAATTCGCGATTTTAAACCGGCCTCGCGTTCCGCAGAATTAACGGGATGCGAGGCCGTATCGTTTCATTTTCGTTGAGCACACAGTCGTACATCGACAACTTGCCGGGGTGGCGTTTGTGCGCCAAGAGTTAGCATCATGGCGCAGACTCAGGCCGAGGTTTCCGATCCGCTTTGGTACAAGGATGCGGTCATCTATGAGCTGCACGTCAAAACTTTTCATGACAGTGATGGCGATGGCATCGGCGACTTTCGCGGTTTGATCAACAAGCTTGGTTATCTTCAGGAGCTCGGCATCACCGCGATCTGGCTTCTGCCCTTTTATCCCTCGCCTTTGCGCGACGACGGCTACGACATCGCCGATTATTACGACGTTAATCCGAATTATGGAACGCTCGAGGACTTTCGCGCGTTTCTAAATGCGGCGCACGAACGCGATCTGCGCGTGATTACCGAGCTCGTCATCAATCACACGTCCGATCAAAATCCGTGGTTCCAAAAATCGAGGCGCGCGTTGTCCGGCTCACCTGAACACGAATTTTACGTTTGGAGTGACACACCGGAAAAATACAAAGACGCGCGAATTATTTTTAAAGATTTCGAAACATCGAACTGGGCCTGGGATCCGGTCGCGAAAGCATATTACTGGCATCGCTTCTATTCCCATCAGCCGGACTTGAATTTCGAGAACCCGGCCGTGCACGAAGCCGTCGAGAAGGTCTGCGATTTCTGGCTTAACCTGGGAGTTGATGGACTTCGCCTCGACGCGGTCCCTTACCTCTATGAGCGCGAGGGCACGATCTGCGAAAACCTGCCCGAGACTCACGATTTCTTGCGGAACCTGCGTGCGCATCTCGATGCAAAATTTCAAGGCCGAATGCTTTTGGCCGAAGCAAACCAGTGGCCGGAAGACGCGGTCGCTTATTTCGGCAAAGGCGACGAATCGCACATGAGTTTCCATTTCCCGCTCATGCCGCGGATGTTCATGGCGCTGCAAATGGAGGATCGGTTTCCGATCATCGACATTCTCGATCAAACGCCGCCCGTTCCCGAGAACTGCCAGTGGGCCATGTTTCTGCGCAATCATGACGAGCTTACCCTCGAAATGGTGACCGATGAGGAGCGCGATTACATGTGGCGCGTTTACGCGAACGACCCGCATGCGCGCATCAATCTCGGTATTCGCCGCCGGCTCGCGCCGTTGCTCGCCAACAGCCGGCGCAAAATGGAGCTGCTTAACACCATGCTCTTCTCCATGCCTGGCACGCCAATCATTTACTATGGCGACGAAATCGGAATGGGCGACAACATTTATCTGGGCGACCGGAACGGTTGCCGCACGCCTATGCAATGGAGCCCCGATCGCAACGCCGGCTTTTCCAGGGCGAATCCGCAACAGCTTCACCTTCCAATCATCATCGACCCGGAGTACCACTACGAAGCGGTCAACGTCGAGAACCAGCAAAAGAACTTGTCGTCCTTGCTTTGGTGGATGCGTCGCGTGATTGCCATGCGCAAAAACTTCAAGGCCTTCTCGCGCGGCTCACTTGAGTTTCTTTACCCCGACAATGCTAAAGTGCTCGCGTTTCTTCGGCGCTATGAAAACGAAACCATTGTCGTAGTGGTGAATCTTTCGCGATTCGCGCAGTCGGTCGAGCTCGACCTCTCACGCTTCAGCGGTTGCATCCCGATCGAGATGTTCAGCCGCAATCCGTTTCCATCGATCAAGAAGTCGCTTTACATCCTTACGCTCGGGCCGCATTCCCATTATTGGTTTGTTCTTCAACCACAGAGCGAGAGCCGGCGTTTAAGTAAAAAGCGCATCATTCCGACGCTCAACGCGCCGGCCGAACTGCGGACGCTGCTCGACAATGGTCAGCGGGCGCGAATCGAGAGCAAGATCTTGCCGGAATACATTCACAATTGCCGATGGTTCGGCGCGAAAGCGCGCACTTTGCGTCACATGCGCGTGCACGAGCAATCCCCTTTGTCCGCCGAACCTGATGCCGCGGAATTTTGGTTTGTTGAGGTCAGCTATCTCGATGGCCCCAATGAAACATATGCCCTGCCGGTTAAGATTGCAGTCGGTGACGCGGCCCATGCTATTTCGCAATCCGCGCCTCACGCCGTGATCGCTCGCTTCGATGGCGCCGAAGAAGCGGTTCTATTCGACGCCGTCTGGGACGCGGAATTCCGCGAAAAGCTTTTTCGGCTGATGTTAGATCGACAGCGCGCTCCTGGAAAAAACGGACACCTCGTCGGCACTGTCAGTCAGGCGTTCCTCCAAACTGCCGCTGAAAAAGTCCCAAGCTCGCATGTTCTCAGCGGCGAGCAGAGCAATTCGTCGATGCTATTCGAGAATAAATTCTTCCTCAAACTTTACCGCAAGCTTGAGGACGGCGTGAATCCGGACGTCGAAGTCACACGCTTTCTGACCGAGCGCGGCAATTTTCCGAATGTGCCGACGTTCGGCGGGGCGATTGAATATCGACGCGAAAAATCGGAGCCGACCGTGGTGTGCTTGCTGCAAAGCGCGATCACCAGCGAAAACGATGCGTGGCTGATGACGCTTGATCACGTCGGCCGCTATTACGAACGTGTGCTCGGCCGCAAAGCCGACTTACAGAATCAAACCGCGCCGCCGGGCGCACTGCTCGATGAGTTGATTGGCGGCGTCTATCCCGAGAAGGCGATGTTGCTCGGACAACGCACCGCGGAGCTCCATCGCGCTCTCGCTTCGGCTGACGACGATCGCGCGTTTGCGCCCGAACCGTTTAACGCCATGGCGCAACGGTCCGCCTATCAAAACATGCGCGCATTGCTCCGGCGTAACTTCGCTTTGCTGCAAAAGAAGCTGCCGGACCTGTCCGAAGCATTTCGCGAAGAGGCGAAACAAGTTCTCGCCACCGAAAGCCGGATTCATGAGCGCGAGAAACGCCTGCTTGATCGAAAAGCGAACGCCGCCAAAATCCGCATTCACGGCGATTATCATCTCGGCCAGGTCCTCTACACTGGGAAAGATTTCGTCATTCTCGATTTCGAAGGCGAACCGGCCCGCGCCTTGAGCGAACGGAAATTGAAACGATCCGCGTTGCGCGATGTCGCCGGCATGATGCGCTCGTTTCAATACGCCGCCTATAGCGCGCTTTGGCAACCCGCCATGCGCAGCGAAGACGTGCCGTTCCTCGAACGGTGGGCCGATCTCTGGTATCGCCAGATGAGCAGCGTGTTCCTCCAAAGTTATTTGCAGACAACCCCTGGCGCCATCTTCGTCCCGCAGAATTCAGACGATCTCCAAATTCTTCTCGAAGCCTACCTCCTCGACAAAGCTGTCTACGAAATCGGCTACGAACTAAACAATCGCCCCGA
>QHRC01000017.1:2633-12912 GCA_003219995.1 Verrucomicrobiota bacterium | reverse complement strand
GCGCTGGGTAAATGGTTTCAAGACGAGCGAGTCCCGACAGGGACGAAAGAATCAATCAAGCATCCGTTCGTCATAATCGAAGCCGTGCTTGCGGAGCATCGCCACGAGTTCTTCGCGAAACGAGCGCGTCGATGTTCGGTCTGATTCCGAATATAGCTCGCGGTCGCATCGATTCCGGAAACGCCGATGCTAAACGCGCCGTACCCCCGATCTCTGGTATCGCCAGATGAGCAGCGTGTTCCTCCAAAGTTATTTGCAGACAACCCCTGGCGCCATCTTCGTCCCGCAGAATTCAGACGATCTCCAAATTCTTCTCGAAGCCTACCTCCTCGACAAAGCTGTCTACGAAATCGGCTACGAACTAAACAATCGCCCCGATTGGGTCGTCATCCCGATCCGCGGCATCAAACACATTTTGAAATCGGCCTGACGATATAAAACGACTCCGTCGTTCGTGTCGGGACTTAGTCGTGTTTATATTATCGAAGGCCCAGCGCTGAAACGCCGGGCATTTTCGTGCAGAAGATCCGGGCGGTGATTAATGTTGGAGGCTGGCGAAACTGAGGTCTATTAACAGCATTAACCCTGGAAAGGGACAATTATGAACCAACATCTCGACAAGATCGACAATGACATCGCGGAGAAGCATCTCCTGAAACATCCGTTTTATCTCGCCTGGACGCGCGGGGAGCTGAGCAAAGCGGCGCTAATGGACTATGCAAAGCAGTACTATCATCATGTCGCGGCGTTTCCGACGTATCTCTCGACCGTGCACGCGAAGTGCGATGATCAAACGACGCGGAAGCAACTCCTGTCCAATTTGATCGATGAAGAAGGCGGCTCACCCAATCATCCCGAGCTTTGGCTGAGATTTGCCGAAAGTCTTGGCGTCGAAGATGTCGATGTACGGAACACGGAGCAACGGCCGGAGACGAAGAACTTGATCGATACTTTCCGATCAGCTTGTCGTGATGGAACGACGGCCGAAGGGTTGGCCGCGCTTTATGCCTACGAGAGCCAGATTCCGGCGATCTGCGAGTCGAAAATCGACGGATTGAAAAAGCATTACGGCTTCAACGATCCCGAGCATTACGAATACTTCAGCGTCCACATCGAAGCCGACCGCAAACATTCCGCCGCTGAGCGTAACATGCTCAGCGGGTACATCGACAATCACAACGTCGACAAGGTGCGCGCCGCGGCGCAGCGCATTCTCGACGCGCTTTGGGAAATGCTCTCCAGCGTCTGCCGAAGGCACGCGATCGCGTGCTGATGGCGCGATTTTAATTGTAGGGCAACCGCTCCGGTTGCCATCCTTTATTGGCAGGCGATGCGCCTGCCCTACAATTTATCGTTCGGCGTTGTTCATCACCTGGGCGTAATTCCTTCGGCAAGATCGACATGAAAGCTCTGTTTCACTTTCAACGCGCCGAAGGTTAGTTCCGCGTTGTAGTCACCGGCGGGCAAAAGGCGTTTCGGATCGTCCCCGCCGTATTCGATGCTGACATCTTTGGTGGGTCGCAGGTCCCAATTCATCCGGGTGAGGCCGGGTGCGCCCGGCGCTTTTAAATTTGCCACCGGTTGCCCGCCCGATTTCGTCACTGCGATTTTAATTTCGTCGCCGGTAAATTCTTTCACCCAGACGGTGAAGAGCGCGCCTTCGGCTGGGTTTTGTCCGCGGTAGATCCCCTTGCCATTTGCATCGACAAATCCGGGTTGGAGATAAGCGCCAGTAACCGAACGCACCGTGAATAAATGCGCCGGTTTCGCCGCAATCTCGGGCGTCAGCTCGCGCAATGGGACTGAATCATCAAGAATCGCGATGCTTCGTCCGTGTGTTCCAATGACAAGATCGGATGTGCGCGGATGTATTTGAATATCGTCGACGCGTACCGAAGGAACATCGCCAATGCGAACCCAGTGCGCGCCTTGATCGAACGACGCGAACAATCCGAAGTGCGTACCGGCATAAAGCAATTTCGGATTCACTGGATCTTCACGCACAACTTCGACCGGATCGTTCGCCGGGAGATCGCCCACAACCGATTGCCAGGTCTTGCCAAGATCGACAGTGTGCAAAATCATCGGGCGATCGTCGCCGGCGCGATAAGAATTCGTCACAACGTAGGCCGCGTTGACATCGTGCGAACTTGGCTCGATCCGGACAACCCACGCGCCACGGGCCGGTTCCGGCAAATTGTTCGTGAGCTCGATCCATTTGCCACCTTCATTTTCAGTGACCCAAAGCCGGCCGTCATCAGTGCCGGCCCACAACAGACCGGCGCGTTTTGGCGATTCAGCCAGCGAGAACACAACGCCGTAATTTTCGGCGCCGCTGCCAGTTGCGTTTGTGCGAGTAGGATCATTGCGCGTTAAGTCCGGGCTGATGAGCGCATATTTTTCGGCGCGATCGGTCAGCTTGAAGATGCAGTTGCCGCCCAGATAGATTACGCCCGGCTTGTGACGGCTCATGATCAGCGGCGAATTCCAATGAAACCGATACCTCGGCGCGCCTTCAGGCGGCTCTGGTCGCAAACGCCGCAGTTCGCCGTTTCGCAAATTGATCCGGTGCACTTCGCCGCCCTGACTTTCGGCGTAAAACATATCGTGATCGACCGGATCGAATAAAACGTAAAAGCCGTCGCCGCCCGCGAGCGCGATCCAATCCGAATTGCGGATTCCTTCCTTGCTCGGCACGCCGCTCGGCCCAACCCAGTTCTCGTTGTCCTGAAGGCCGCCGGCGATCCGGTAGTAAGGTTTGGAATCGTCCAGCGTGATCCGGTAAAATTCTCCGGCGGGAATCCGGTTGAGATGATCCCAGCCTTTCCCGGCCGCAAAACTTCGATAGATGCCCCCGTCGGTCCCCAGCAACAACCGCTGACAAACCGGAGGCTTGGGCGGTTTGCTTTTGTCTTCGGGTTTTGGCGGCTTGGGCGGCGGCGCAGTGCCCGGCTGAATGACAAACGCATGGCAATCGGGATGAATTTTCTCGGAAAGATCTTCCCGGAAATTTTTTCCGCCGTCGTCCGATACGAACAATGCGAAACCGAGCAAATAAACGCGTTGATCGTTTGCCGGATCGATGCGGATCTGACTGAAATAAAAGGGACGCGGATCCATCGCACTGGCCCGGGCCCATTTTTCGCCGCCGTCTTCGGACCGAAAGACGCCGCCACTCTTGCTGCGCAGATCGGTCACCTGGCCGGAACCACCCTCATAACTCTGCACGACTGCCATGACAATTTTCGGATTGGTTGCGCTAATCGTGAGACCAATACGGCCGGTTTGGGAAGGCAAGCCGCCGCTCAGTTTTTTCCAACTCGCGCCGCCATTTGTGCTCTTGAAAATTCCGCCCACGTCTTCGCCGTCCGTGGCGGCGGGACCGGACGAAAAACTCCACGGCGTACGTTGTCGCGCGTAGAGCGCCGCGTAGAGAATTTCCGGATTAGTTGGATCGATAATCACGTCCCCGCAACCGGTGCGGGCGTTGTGGGGCGCCGGCGCTTGCAAAATAAGTTTCCAGGTTTTTCCTGCGTCGGTCGTCTTGAAGAGACCCCGTTCGCCGCCGTCGGCCCATAAATGGCCCACCGCGGCTACATAAGCGACTTCAGGTTTCTTTGGATCGACAACGATGCGGGCAATGGCGCGGCTATTTTTAAGCCCGACATTCTGCCAGTTTTCGCCGGCATCGGTCGATCGATAAACGCCATCGCCCCAGCCGGAAGAATTGCGATCGTTTGCTTCGCCCGTGCCCACCCAAATGATCTCGGAATCGGATGGCGCAATCGCGATGGTGCCGATTGAAAGCATCGGTTGCTTGTCGAAAATCGGATCGAACGACACGCCATTATCGCCTGTTTTAAAAATGCCCCCGTGTCCGAGGCCGACGTAGAAGACAAAAGGATTTCGCGGATCAAGCGCGATGTCGGAAACGCGACCGCCCATCACAGCTGGGCCGATGGCACGCGCTTTCAGGTTTTTGAAGAGAACATCGCTGAGCTGTGCCGGGACGGGCGCTGGAATCGGCGTTATGGAAGCCGATAATGGCGGAGTGGTGCTGACCGCTGGTGCACTCGGCGAGGCGCCACCGACTGGTGCAGCATTCCGCGGAGTTTCTTCCTGGGCCGGCAAATGCGAAGTGAGACAAATTGAAAGCAGCCAAGCAGAGAGAACTGAAAGTCGAGCAGTCATAGGCATGACCTGTGACAATGACGATTTCTGCGTTGTAGGGCAAGCGCATCGCTTGCCAAAATTAAAGAACGGCAGAGCGGAGCGCCTGCTCTGCAATTTTGTTGGCTATTGACGATGCGTGAAGTTGTAGCGGCGCTCTGTGAGCGTCGAAACCAAATATTCGGTGGTCATAGACCGCCGCTACAGTGCTTTTGCGACGCACTAAACGTGCGTATGGTGACGGAGTTTTATGACTGAGCAAATTTTGGCAGGAAAAACCGGCGTGGTCTTCGGCGTGGCGAATAAACGCAGCATTGCCTGGGCGATTGCGAGGGCGTGGGCCGCGGCCGGCGCGCGATTGATTTTTAATTATCAAGGCGAGCGACTGAAAGAAAACCTGGAAGAGCTCGTCGGCGAGTTTGGAGAAAAAACACCGTTTTTTCCGTGTGATGTGTCGAGCGATGACGAGATCAAGACTTTCTTCGAAAAGGTGCGCGTCGAAACCGAACATGTCGACCTTATGCTTCATTCGCTTGCCTTCGCGCCGAAGGAAGCATTGGAAGGCGATTTTCTCAGCACAGCGCGCGAAGCATTCCGGGTCGCGCATGACATCAGCGCTTACTCACTGGTCGCGCTTGCGCGCGAAGTCGCGCCGATGATGACAAACGGCGGAAGTATTCTGGCCATGACTTATTATGGCTCGGAGAAAGTGGTGCCGCATTACAACGTAATGGGCGTGGCAAAGGCGAGTCTCGAAGCGAGTACGCGCTATCTTGCTTACGACCTTGGCCCCAAAAAGATCCGCGTGAATTGCATTTCCGCCGGGCCCGTGCAAACGCTGGCGGCGCGCGGCATCAGCGGTTTCACCCAGATGTTGAAACATTATCAAGAACGCGCGCCGCTAAAACGCAGCTGTGATCCAGCCGAGCTTGGTGCGACGGGCGTGTTTCTCGCCAGCGATGGAGCGACTGCGATTACCGGCCAGGTGATTTATGTCGATGGCGGCTATCAAATCATGGGCATGTGATTGTTACTCGTGCTCCTAATCGAAACGACAAAAGATCGATTACGATCAGGAGCATGAGCACGAGTATCGCGAGCGAGCTGCGGAAATTGCTAGGCGACGATGCTGTCACTGACGATAAAGCAACGCTCGTGGCGCACAGCGGCGACAAATGGTTCGCGGCAGAAGAGCCGGAGGTTGTCGTGTTTGCCAGATCGGCAAGCGATGTTTCCAAGCTGTTGAAGTTTGCATCGCAGAAGAAAATTTCGGTGACGGCGCGTGGCGCGGGTTTTGGCTACGTCGGCGGCTGTGTCCCGGTTCGAAAAGGAATTGCGCTTTCTTTGATGCGGATGAATCGGATCAAGGAAATTCACTTCGCGGACGCGATCGCAATCGTGGAACCCGGTGTGATCACAGCGGATCTGAAAGCGGCGGTTCGGGCGCAAAAATTATTTTATCCGCCGGATCCGGCGAGCATGAAGGATTGCAGCATTGGTGGAAATATCGCGACCAATGCCGGTGGCCCACGCTGTTTAAAATACGGCGTGACGCGCAATTACGTCATCGGTCTCGAAGTCGTGCTTGCGGATGGCGAAGTATTGCGAACCGGAGGGCGCGTCCACAAAAACAAAACGGGGTTCAATTTAATCAGCTTGTTTGTCGGTTCGGAAGGAATGCTCGGTGTCGTAACGGAAATCACTCTGCGGCTGCTTCCGTTGCCGCCGGCGCGCGCGACTTTGTCCGCGGCATTTGCCACGATGTCGCAGGCGGCGGCAGCGGTGCAGGAAATTTTCGCACAGGGATTTTTGCCCTCGTCGCTCGAGATCGCGGACAGCTTCACTTTGGAATCAGCACGCGCGAAAATTGGTAGAGCAATTGTGCCCTCGGGCAGCGCGCATCTCCTTGTCGATCTTGACGGACAGGAGGAGAGCGTGCGCGGCGAAGCGGCGGCGGTTCGCGAATTACTGGCCCGGAAAAAGCCAAACGCGCTGGAAATGGCAGAAGGCGAAATTGATTGTGAAAAGCTTTGGGCGCTTCGCCGCGAGTTCAGCAACTCGCTTCGCGCAACCGGGTTGACGAAATTGAATCAGGATGTGGTCGTGCCGCGAAGTCGCATTGTCGATCTTGTCGAGTTCGCGGAGATGTTGCAGCGCAAACATGGATTCCCGATCGCCTGTTTCGGTCATGCCGGCGACGGAAATATTCATGTCAATATCATGGCTGATCGTTTCAATCGCGATCCGGCCGTGCGCAACAAAGTCGAGCACGCGCTCGACGAACTTTTTGCGAAAATTCTGGCCTGGGGTGGCGTCATCACGGGCGAACATGGGATCGGGCTCGCGAAAAAACGCTGGTGGCCGGAGGCAACCAGCGAAGTGGCGCGCGATCTGCATCACAAGCTCAAAGACATTCTCGATCCAGACGGAATTTTGAATCCGGGAAAATTTCTTGACTGAGCCGGGTTTGCGTCGAAGTTCCCTGGCTTTGCTCCGGCGCATCTGAAAATGCGCCGCGATTTACGCGCATCTGCGTCGTCGCGACCGAATTAATTAAGGAAGACATTGTGTCTTCGTTGACGCATTGCACGGAGGCAATTACGAAATGAAACCCGGAACCATTACTCACACGATCGCAGCCCTGCTGTCTTCGGTTTCGTCTCTTTTCGCGCACTCGACTCCGGCAAAAGCAGAACCTGCAAAGATCAAGCTGAGCAAAAAATCGGACAAATTATCGGAGGATCCGATGTTGAATCTTCATTCGATCGAATTTGGGCCGCGTCATTTGTCGTCGCCTCCGCCTAAAGCCGGAGAACGTTATCCTTGGAAACGACAAATCGTGACGACAGTTTTCTGGATTGGGGAAGCGCCGAGCGCAAATAATCCGGTGCCGAATCGCTCGAGCTCGTGGGACAAGGATTGGGCCAGGAGTTATGGCGGTTTCGACGATCCAACTCCTGCGCGCCGGAGCGACTACATGCCGGTAAAATTCACGCCTCGGCAGAATCCGTTTTACTGCGCTCTTCCTTATAACGACAAGGCATCTACCGGCCATCGGTCGGAAGCGCCGCGCGTCGTGCCGTGGTTCAAGGAAGCGTACCAAGGCCCTGGCGTCTCCACGTGCAAAGGTCGCTGGATTGCGATTCGCAAAGGCAATCGAACGGTTTATGCGCAATGGGAAGACGCCGGACCGTTTCGCACCGACCACTGGCAATACGTTTTTGGCGACGAACGTCCGAAACCAAATCTCAACAAAGGTGCTGGGCTCGATGTTTCTCCGGCCGTGCGCGATTACCTCGGAATAGATGAAACGGATGTGACCGATTGGAAGTTTGTCGATTTTAGCGAAGTTCCGCGCGGTCCCTGGTCGAAGGTGGGAGAAAACAACACGTTTGTCATTAACGATCGTAAGACGAGCAGCGCGGTAGCAGAAGCTAAAGGCAGCGCATTCAATCCGGTCGTGCGGTAACTCGTCGTTTGAGAACGAGACCGCCTCTCAAACATAGATTCCGGGCAAACGCCCGACAAACCGCGATCTTGATCGCGCTTTTGTCTCTTGCTCGTTTCATTTCCAAAGCGGCCGACAGCGGCGTGCGGGAGGGGAAAGCCGCGATGGACGATTGGACAGGCGACGCGCCGGGAGCGCGGCGCAAAATCACGGTCAATGATTTGCCGTCGCCCGGTTCAAACGTTCTGGCGATTAATCCGCCACGGGTTGTCAGCCGTCCACCTGGCGCCGAACTAGGTGTTCCGTCCGGTTTCAAGGTCGACATTTACGCAAGCGGATTTCGCGATTCGCGATTTCTGTTAACTGCACCCAACGGTGATGTTTTTGTAACGGAGAGTCGCGTCAATCAGATCAAGGTCATTCGTGGAGATCATGCCGAATCGATTCAGCTTTTTGCCGATGCGGGTTTGAACAAACCATTCGGTCTCGCTTTTTATCCGCCCGGCAATAATCCGCAATTTTTGTACGTTGCGAATACCGATGGCTTAATTCGCTTCCCTTATCGCACTGGAGATATGAAAGCGCGTGGCCCGGCTGAGAAATTGGCTGCCCAACTATCCGGGGGTGCCGGATTTCTGCGCAGTGGGGGACATTGGACCCGTGATCTCGTTTTCTCTCCCGATGGCGGCAAGATGTACATCTCAATCGGTTCGCGCTCGAACGATTCCGACGATGCCACGGAAGCCCATCGCGCGCGTATTTTTGAATTCAACCCTAATGGGACAGGACAGAAGGTTTATACCTGGGGAATTCGCAACGCCGTCGGGATCGCATTTCGTCCTGGGACAAGCGAACTTTGGATGAGCACAAACGAACGCGACGAACTGGGCGACGATCTGGTTCCAGACTACATCAGCAGCGTGCAGCCAGGTGGCTTTTACGGCTGGCCCTGGTTTTACCTGGGTAATCATGTCGATCCTCGGCACAAGGGCAAACATGTTGATCTCGCCGAAAAGGTCGTTGTGCCTGACGTGCTCGTTCAATCACACTCCGCCACGCTGAATCTCTGCTTTTACACCGGCGACCAGTTTCCCGCCGAATACAAGGGCGACATTTTCGCCGCGTTTCACGGTTCGTGGAACCGGAGCAAACGGACCGGTTATAAAATTGTGCGGGTTCCGTTCGATCATGCGACCGGGAAAGCGCTGGGCGAGTACGAAGATTTCGTGACTGGTTTTGTCACGAATCGCGGCGATGTCTGGGGCCGGCCTGTCGGAATCGCCGTGGCCAAAGATGGCGCGTTGCTTTTCAGCGAAGACGGCAACGGTACAATCTGGCGAGTGAGTTACCCGAAATAGAGATCAAAGAAGGGCGATCTTCTATTGCCCCGGCGGCTTGGAAACCGCTACTCATTGTCAAGGCGACATCATTGCCCAGCGGCCGTCGTCTGAGCTGTATCGCGTTGGCTTGTTCGTTCTTCGTTTACGCGCGAAACGACAAACAAAAAACCGCCTGCACAAGCAAGGATGAAAATAAAAAGGAAAAGAAAGCCGAGCAATCGGATAGTTCGATAATGCGCGGCGGCTTGTTTCCAGGCCGCGCGTTTCTGGGTCAGCTCCAGTTCGAGCAGGCGTGCAAGGTTCTCTGCATCATTGTCGTTTGAATTGGTCGTGCCGGGTGTGTCGGGCATGATTGAAAAGCAGTTTTTTTAAACAACATCTGGAATTATTCTGCAAATCCTATGCCCGAGAGCCGAAAATTAGCGGCCTACACGCTGCCGTTGGCGGCGTTCCTTGCCTTGCTCGCGCTGAACGGCGCGTCAAAGAAGATCGACAACCTCTTTTGGCTCAGTTCGGCCGAATATTGGCTTTATCCAACCCAGACAATTTTGTGCGGCGGTTTGCTGATTTGGTTTCGCTGCAAATATGATTTTGACCGGTTGTGTCGCCCGTTCTTTGCCGCCTCCATCGCGGTAGTCGTCTTACTCATTTGGATCTCGCCGCAGGCATTTTTTGGGTTTCCCGCGCGGACTTTGGGTTTCAATCCCGACACCTTTGCCAGGCAACCGCTGGCTTACTGGCTAACGATCATTTTCCGATTTCTCCGCCTTGTGGTCGTTGTTCCATTTATCGAAGAAATTTTTTGGCGCGGGTTTCTGCTCCGGTTCCTGGTCAATGAAAATTTCGGGCGCGTGCGTCTCGGGACCTTCTCGTGGCTTTCGTTCGCAGTCGTAACGCTTGGTTTCGGCTTTTCCCATGCGGTGGCGGATTGGCCGGCCGCGCTACTGACGGGCATACTTTATAACGGCGTTGCTTATCGAACGAGGAGCCTTTCATCCTGCATAATGACCCATGCCGTTACGAACCTGCTCCTCGGGCTCTGGATTATGAAGACGAAGCAGTGGGGATTCTGGTGATCCCTCCAAACTGGCATCCCGCGTGCTCTCAAAAGTGGTCAAGATGCATGCCACTTTTTTTCAAAAGGTCATTCTCTGCGCGATTGCGGGATTCCTCGCCGCCTCTGTTTTAGAATGGGCGAAGGTCTTTGTCGAAGGGGCCGACGATGCCCTGAACAAAGGCTACCAGCATCGTGCAGTTATCGAACTGAATCATTAATCCAAGGAAAAGAGGATTGCTGGTTGCTGGCTTGCGCATAATCTGC
>QHRC01000017.1:0-2602 GCA_003219995.1 Verrucomicrobiota bacterium | reverse complement strand
GTATTTTTAACTGAAGAGCTCGCCCACTCAGGCGTTGCTCGGCCTGGAAGTCTCATTGACATGCGCGACTCAAAGACTCGATTAAATTTCTGCAGACATTAACCTAGCAGCATGAAGATTGGCTTTGCTCAACTCAACCTAACCGTCGGGGACTTGAGCGGCAATTTAGAGAAGATCGAGCGCGCCTATGAACGACTCGCCGCGGCCGGTGCGGAATTGGTTCTGACCCCGGAACTCGCGATCACCGGATATCCCCCGCAGGATCTTCTTTTCAAATCGCGTTTCGTTCCGGAAAATCTCGAGGCCCTGCAACGGCTCCATCATCGCGTGGGCGCAGCCGCCCTCCTGGTCGGTTTTGTCGATCGGAATGAGGGACGCGGCAAACCATTCCACAATGCCGCCGCATTGCTCGAAGCCGGTAAACCGATGCGCAAAGCCCACAAGTCGCTCTTACCTACCTACGATGTTTTCGATGAAGATCGCTATTTCGAGCCGGCTAGCCGGGTCGAGCCCTTTGACGTCCATGGCCTAAGAATCGGCGTCACTATCTGTGAAGATATCTGGACTGAACATTATCTGCCGCGCCCATTTTACGACGTCGAACCAGTCCGTAGTTTGATCGAACAGGGTGCCGATATCATCGTCAACTTGAGCGCGTAGCCGTTTAGCTTGCACAAACCGGCGGTGCGACGTGAAATGGTCGGCGCCCTGGCCCGCGCTTATCAACGCCCTATCTGTTATTGCAACGCGGTCGGTGGGAATGATCAGCTCGTCTTCGATGGGAATTCGATCGCTGTGAATGCGGCGGGCGAGTTAATCGCTCAGTTGGCCGGTTTTTCTGAAAATGAATTAGTGATCGACACAGACAAAGCGCGTGGGAGCGAATTTCACGAGAGCAAAACGCCGGTGGACCTTTTCGCCGCGCTCTCGCTAGGCGTGCGCGATTACTTGCGCAAATGTAATTTCAAATCGGCCGTGCTTGGGTTGAGCGGTGGCATCGATTCGGCGGTCGTCGCCGTCATTGCGGTGGATGCCCTTGGAGCGGAAAACGTGGTCGGCGTTTCCATGCCCAGCCAGTATTCCTCGCGCGGCAGCATCGACGACGCACGCACTCTCGCCCGCAATCTCGGCATCAAATTCCTGGAGATTCCGATCACGAACGCGTTTGCCGCCTTTAAAGCGCAATTCGCCGAAATCTTCGCCGGGCGGCCTGAAGACGCCACTGAAGAAAACATGCAGCCGCGCTTGCGCGCCATGACCTTGATGGCGCTCTCAAACAAATTCGGTCATTTGCTTTTGACCACCGGCAACAAAAGCGAACTTGCCGTAGGTTACTGCACAATTTATGGCGACATGGCCGGCGGTCTCGCCGTTATCAGCGATGTGCCGAAAACAATGGTTTATGAATTGGCGCGCTGGATTAACGCCGACTATGTCTCGCGGGCAGGTGAAAAGCGCGACCCGCCTTCGCCAGGCTCCGGCGCGGTAGGAATCATTCCAAGATCGACAATCGACAAGCCACCGAGCGCGGAGTTGAAGCCCAATCAGACCGACCAGGACACGCTGCCGCCGTACGACATTCTCGACGAAATCCTGCGGCTTTATGTCGAAGAAAACCTGAGCGCACGAGACATCATCGGGCACGGATTCGACGAAAAGACCGTGCGCTGGGTGCAACGGCGTGTCGACTTAAATGAGTACAAACGCGAGCAAGCCGCGCCCGGATTGAAGGTGACAAGCCGCGCTTTCGGCGTCGGCCGTCGCATGCCGATCGCGCAAAAGTATGTCGATTGAAGCGGAAGCGATTCAGGAAATGCACCGTGCAGGAATCGAACCTGCAACCCAGTGATTAAGAGTCACTTGCTCTGCCAATTGAGCTAACGGTGCCGGGAAATTTCAGATTTCCGATTGCCGATTTTAGCAGAAGCTCGCCCAAGTGCGAAATGCTTTCCGCCAGGGAGCGCTTAATCGACATCCATCAAGCTTGGGTGTGACGCGCGTAATGCCTCTCGACGCCTTTCGGCAGCAGGCGCTTGCGGCCGCGCTGCCGCCGCCGTGCGAGCGTGGCGCGTCCGGCTTTCGTCTTCATGCGGGCGCGAAATCCATGCTGGCGTTTGCGCGTGCGCTTGGATGGCTGATAAGTGCGTTTCATAAGACCGAAAAGCGATTTCAGCGCGATTCGAGAGCGGCTATGGTAAGAACGAGCACAGCCTTGTCAATCTCGCACTGGAAGTTGATGGTTGATCCATTCGACTTCGCTCGGGACATGCCTTTCATTCGCGGATTGCCAGCGCCTCAACTTTTTGAATAATCATTGCAGGCCATGAGCGAAAAAATAGTGATTGAGCCGGCGATGGAGGCCGACTTGGACGAACTGTCCGAGATGCTCGGCGGTCTGTTTGCTCAGGAGGGCGATTTCCGGCCGGACAAGGACAAACAACTCCGCGGCTTGCGCTTGATCTTTGAACACCCGAGCCGCGGCCGCGTTTTTGTCTTGCGGCGCGACGGAGCGATTGTCGGCATGATCAATTTGCTCTTTACCATTAGCACGGCCGAAGGCGGCTTCGTCATTCTGCTCGAGGATTTGGTCATCCATAAACAA
>QHRC01000106.1:2407-5559 GCA_003219995.1 Verrucomicrobiota bacterium | reverse complement strand
TCTAAAGCAAATGTTCAGCCGGGAAGGTTTGGGCGCGTTATTGAGGCTGGCGGTCGTTTATGTGTTCGTGGCCGTTTTCTGGTCGCTTTGGGACCAAAGCAGCGGCGGTTCCTGGACCTTACAAGCGCAACATATGAATCTGCACTGGTTCGGAATGGATTTACTTCCGTCTCAGGTGCAGACCGCCAATCCAATCCTGATTCTCCTATTCATCCCGCTGGTGAACTATCTCATCTATCCGTTTATTGATCGCTTCTTTCTCTTGACTCCGTTGCGCAAGATCGGCATCGGTCTCTTCCTTACCGCCGCGAGTTACATCGTCATCTGGTATATCCAACAAATGATCGACGCCGGCCTGAAGCCGAGCGTCAACTGGCAGTTCCTCGCCTACGTTATTCTGACGCTTGGTGAAACAATGGTCTCGATCACTGGTCTTGAGTTTTCCTACACCCAAGCTCCAAACAAAATGAAGAGCGCGGTCATGGCTCTTTGGCTCTTCACCGTCTCAATGGGAAACCTTTTCACGGCTGCCGTGAACTACTTCATTCGCAATCCGGACGGGACGGTGAAAATGAACGACCAGCAATACTTCCTTTTCTTTGCCGTATTAATGTTGATCGCGGCGGCCGTCTTCGTCGTCTTCGCGATGTTTTATCGCGGACGAACTTACTTGCAATCTCAGGAACATTACGAGGAACGGGCGACCGAGCCGATTCTGGCCAGCGGCGCGCCTGGTTAATCGATTTATGAAAGCAATCACAATCACACTCGCAGTGTCTCTTGCTCTGCCGCTCAGCCACGCTCGCGCGACCCCACAAGACGATCAGTTTCAAAAAATTGCGCACGATTACATTGAGGGGTTCCTCGCGGCGCAGCCCGAGTACGCCACGGAACTGGGCAATCATCGCTTTGACGATCAATTGAGGGATTACTCGCCGGAAGCGCGTAATCGATTGCTTGCGCGCACCAGGAAGTTCCGGGAAGAGCTCAACAAATTCGAGGCCATTTCGCAGCTGACCGGCGCAAACCAGGTGGATGTTCGCATCCTGCGCGACAACATCGACAATCAAATTTTCGAACTGGAAGAACTCAAGGAACCGGATTGGAACCCGCTGGTTTACAATCAAAGCCTCGCCAACAGTCTTTACCTTTTGGTTGTGCGCGACTTCGACACGCCGGAGAAGCGCATTCCGAATTTGCGCAAGCGCATGGAAGCGATTCCGCGTGTGATCGCTCAAGCGAAAGCAAACCTGCAACATCCGCCGCGAGTGCACACTGAGACGGCGATCGAACAAACGCAGGGCGCAATTACTTTCGTGCGTGAAGGGCTGGCTCCATTGCTTGATCAGGCGCCGCAAATGAAAAAGGAGCTCTCGTCGCTTCAGGAGAAAACGGCCAGGGCGCTCGAAGATTACAAAAAATGGCTGCAAAACGATTTGCTTCCGCGCTCCGATGGCGATTTTCGCATCGGTGTCGACAAATTCCGCAAGAAACTGCGTTTTGCGCTCGCTTCCGAATTGTCGATGGAAGAAATCATGCAGCGCGCGCAAACCGATTTGCAGCAAACGCAAACCGCCATTTATGAGACTGCGCTTCCGCTCTACAAAAAATATTTCCCGAATGCCGGAAAAACAGTGCTCGACGACAAAAGGAAAGTCACGGCTGCGGTGCTCGATAAACTGGCCGAACAACACTCGGACGACAACACCATCGTCGGTTACGCGCAAAAAATTGTTGGAGAAGTCACCGATTTCGTAAAGCAGCGCGACTTGGTGACGGTTCCGGCGAAACCGCTCGACGTAATCGTGATGCCGGAATTCAAACGCGGCGTGGCTATCGCCTATTGCGATCCGCCCGGGGCACTGGAGAAAAACGGCAAGACGTTTTACGCAGTAGCGCCGACGCCGAAAGACTGGGCGAAGGAGCGCAAGGAGTCGTTCTTTCGCGAATACAACAACTACATGGTGCGCGATCTTACCGTCCACGAAGCAATGCCGGGCCATTATCTGCAACTCGCGCACGCCAATGAATTTCATGCGCCTACATTAGTGCGTGCAATTTTCTGGAGCGGAACTTTTGTCGAAGGCTGGGCCGTTTATTGCGAGCAGATGATGGCGGAGGCAGGTTACGGTGGGCCGGAAGTGAAGATGCAGCAGTTAAAAATGCGATTGCGTGCGATTTGCAACGCGATTCTCGATCAAAGCATTCACGCTGGGAGCATGAGCGAGCAGCAGGCGATGGATTTGATGATGAAAGAAGGCTTTCAGCAGGAAGGCGAGGCGGTTGCCAAATGGAAGCGGGCGCGGCTCACTTCCGCACAGCTTTCTACTTATTTCGTCGGCGTGAGCGAGCATCTCGATCTGCGCGACAAGGCAAAAGCAAAGGCTGGCGCAGCGTTCGGTCTGAAAAAATACAACGATCAGGTCATCTCTTTCGGCAGTCCACCGGTGAAATACGTCCGGGAATTGATGGGACTATAAACTCGTGCGGCGAGATTGACTCGTGAGGCACAGATGACCAGACTGAGATCGCTATTTGTTGGACAAGCTGGATTGAGATATGGCTGGCGCTTTGTTATCTTCGCGGCAGCGATCATCCTCGCGTTTCAATTTGTAGAAGAACCGGCCATCTTATTTTCTGCGGTTAAGTTCCACCTCGATCTAAACGCGCTTACCGCGCAGCTGCTGATTTTATCTGAGATTGTCGGCTTCCTCATAGTATTGACCGTAACGGGTGCGGCCGCACTCCTGGAACGGCGCCGGATCAACAGCTACGGTTTGCCGGTCAACCGACGCTTTGGCCGCCTGTTTTGGGATGGAGCATTCGTCGGTCTTTTGACAATTATTTTTGTTGGGCTGGCGATGCTGGGTGCCGGCGGAATGCAAGTGAATGGGCTGGCCTTGCACGGAAAAGAGATCATCACGTCGTCCATTTTATGGCTCGTCGGAATGTTACTGGTTGGTGTAAGCGAGGAATATCTTTTCCGCGGCTATGCCTTGCAGTCACTTTGGCGCGCCGCCGGCTTTTGGCCAGCCGCGCTGATCACCTCCGGGTTATTTGCCGGCGCGCATCTGTCAAAGCCGCACGAGAACGCGATTGATATCGGAATGATCTTCACCCTGGGCGTGATTCTCTGCCTGAGCGCTCAGGTT
>QHRC01000106.1:0-2356 GCA_003219995.1 Verrucomicrobiota bacterium | reverse complement strand
TGCCGCTTTTGATTTCGGCCAGTTCTTTGTCATCGGAACACGCAACGGCGGGCAAATGCCGGTCGGCCGGCTCTTTGACGCCACTTTTTCCGGCCCGGCATGGATCAACGGTGGCGAACTCGGGACCGAGGCGAGCTATTTCATGATTCCGGCGGCCGTGGCGACATTCATTTATGTCCAGTTTTTCCTCGTCCGGCGCGCATCACCTTTACAGTCCCAGCTAACGAATCGCACATTGCGCGATGCCTAATCTGGCCACATGGATGCGAGAGAAGGACGAAAAATGGTTCCAGCCGTTTTTGGATAAGCATCCCGACATTCGCGTCAGCAATGCGCGCAAAAGTGGGGTGGCATTGGAAGAAGTGGATGGATTGCTTTTGACCGGCGGCTCCGACATTTCCCTGGAACTACTGCGGCAGGAAGTCGTCGATCCAACCGTGCTGGAGAAAGATGTCGATCTTGCGCGGGATCGCTGGGAGTTCGAGGCGATCGCAAAGACTCTCACGCGTGGTCTGCCGATGCTTGCCATTTGCAAAGGGCTCCAGGTTTTAAACGTCGCCCTCGGTGGCACGCTCAAGCTTGACATTCCCGGTCATAAACTGCCCGAGATGAAGGATCATGATGTCCAACCGCTGCGCAACGACCGTGCCGCTCGGCACCGTTTCGAAAAAGTAAACAGTTCGCACCATCAAGCGATCGATCGATTGGCGGACGGTTGCGAGGTCGAAGCTTGGTGCATGACCGACGACATCATCGAGCAAATGCGCTTGCGCAATTATCCGTTTGCCCTGGCCGTCCAATATCATCCCGAACGCGGAAGGATTTACAATGCCTTGTNNNNCTCGCGCATCCGGGAATTCGCTCAATCACTAAATCGTTCGATCGCTCAATAAAACGATGTCCACGCCGCAAAACACCATCGCGATCGTTTACGATTATGATCAGACGCTGAGTCCGAGTTACATGCAGGATGAAGTGGTCTTTCCCGCTTTTGGAATCAATGGCGAGAGCTTTTGGCGGCGCTGCACCGATCTCGTGCGGGAGAAGGGCTACGACAACGAGCTTGCTTACATGAAAGTGCTGCTCGACACGCTCGAGATGGACCGCCCAACGAATATCGATCTAAAAAAGCTCGGCCAAAAATTAAACTTCTACAAAGGATTGCCGGAAATGTTCGAAGAGTTTCAAGAGGGGTTGCTCACGGCCGAGCATGTGGCCAACGGAATTACAGTTGAGCATTACATCATTTCATCCGGGCTGAAAGTCTTGCTCGACGGCAGCCGCTTGCAGCCTTACGTGCGCGCCATTTTCGGATGCGAATTTGCCGAGGATGACGAGGGCCGGATCATTTTTCCCAAGCGCGTGATCAGTCACACTCAAAAAACGCAATTTCTCTTTCGGATCAACAAAGGCCTGCTCGACATGTCGCAGGATGTAAATGACCACATGGACGCCGACATTCGCCCCATCCCGTTTCCGAACATGATCTACATCGGCGACGGACCGACCGATGTGCCTTGCTTTACCGTGATGAAGAAAAATGGAGGCCAAGCCATCGCCGTTTACAATCCCGACGATCCGGAGCGCGTTAGTTTTAGGAAATGCTATCAGCTCTCCACTCATGCCGATCGCGTCAAACACATCGCGCCTTCCGATTATCGAAAAAATACGCACCTGCGCATGCTGCTCGAGCAAATGGTGGAAGAAATCGCAAATCGAATCGTCGAACAACGCAGAGCCGCGATTGAGACGGGCACGGTTCCCGCGCCAAAGCATTAACTGGTAGCCACGGCACCGTGAGCCGCTTAACGCGCTACAGGTGCGTGGCTACCGCATCAAACGCCGCGCTGGGCGGGCGTCCAGATAAACTTGTGCATCTGGAGCTGAAAGCGCACTTCGAGCTTGTCGGCTAGAATCCATTCCACGATTTGGCGCGGATCAATCCTGCCGAAAATGGGCGAGAACAAAACAGCATGACAGCGCCTGATCAGATCGAAGCGGCCAACCTTTTCGCGCGACCATTCATAATCTTCGCGTGAGCCGATCACGAATTTTACTTCGTCGAGCAAGGAGAGATGCTCGATATTTGACCACAGATTTCGTTCTACTTCGCCGCTGCCGGGCGTTTTCAGATCCATGATTCGATGGACACGGCGATCGACCGGCGAGATGTCGTGCGCGCCGCTGGTCTCGAGCAGAACGGTGTGGCCGGCGTCGCATAAGATCGACATCAGCGGCAGCACATTTTTTTGCAGCAACGGCTCGCCGCCGGTAATCTCAACGAGCGGACAATCAAACGCTGCGACAAGATCGACAATCTCCTTCAGCGTCTGTTTTTTCCCTTCGTAAAATGCGT
>QHRC01000105.1 GCA_003219995.1 Verrucomicrobiota bacterium | reverse complement strand
CGCGCTCGTTCCGCTTCTGCTCGGCCTCGGGATGGATGAGTTGAGCGCGAGCGCGACGCTCGTCCCGCGGGTCAAGCGCGCGGTGCAAAGTTTAACGACTGCGGAGTGCGGCCAGCTTGTCGACGAAACGCTCAAGCTCCAGACGCCGTCGCAGATCCTTGATCGCTGCCTTGAATTAGCGAGCCAACGTTACGGCGATTTGTTGGGCTGATTTTGTAGTATCTACTCTTCTTCGCTTGATTCCGTTTCCGGGTCGGGCTTGAGCCCTTCTTCCTCCATTTTGCGCAGGACATCGCTCATGTCGTCCACTTCGTCCCATACTTCCTGGCTCACGTAAATCGGCGCCTTCTGCTGGGTGGCCATGGCGATGCAATCGCTTGGACGCGCATCCAGTTCGATGATTTTTTTCTGCTGCAATTCGTTTTCGGCCCGGATGATGGCGCGGGCATAGTAAGTCGCATTTTTGAGATCGTTAATGATGACCCGCTCGACTTTCGCACCCAGAGCGGTCATCAAATGCCCGAGGAGATCGTGGGTAAGGGGACGCTCCTTGGAAATCTCGCGCATGAACATTGTGATCGCGCTGCCGACCGTTTGATCGACATATATAATGAACACTTTGTCGTTGTTCCCCAGAAACACGGCGCACCCACCGCTCGTGGGCAGGACCGCTCGCACCTGCACCTCAATCACCGTTTTGTTCATCCCGCCGAACGGTATCCGCGCGAAGAGGAAAAACAAGCAGGGCGCTGCTTGTGAACAAGTTCGCGCGAATTTTTTCGAACTGAGCTTGCATGTTCGGCGCGCTGATTGAATATGCGCTTTGCGGCTGCCGCCGCGGGATGAATCAAAATGAAAACCGAGTGGGACGTTGAGTCTGCTATCGCCACTTACAACGTCGACCGGTGGGGCGGCGATTACTTCACCATCAACAGCGCCGGGAATGTCGAGGCGCGGCCGCTTCAGGAAAACGGCGGGAACATCGACATCCTCGAAGTCGTTAACGAAGCGCGTTCGCGCGGTCTCGGTTTTCCGCTCGTCATCCGATTTCAGGATTTGCTGCGCCACCGCGTCGAATCGGTCAACCGCGCGTTTCAAAACGCCATGACCGAGTTTGGTTACCGGAACCAGTACCGCGGAGTTTTCCCAATCAAGGTCAATCAGTTGCGCGAAGTCATTGAAGAGATTGTCGATGCCGGCCAGCAATTCCATTTCGGTCTTGAAGCCGGCAGCAAACCCGAGCTCGTTGCCGCCCTGGCCATGCACAAGGACCCGGAGAGCCTCATCATCTGCAACGGCTACAAAGATCCCGCCTTCATCCGGATCGCGCTGCTCGGCTGCAAGCTCGGCAAGTCGGTCGTCATCGTAGTCGAAAAACTTGAGGAACTCGAACAAACGATTCGCACTTCAAACGAAGTCGGCGTCGAACCGCAGATTGGGATTCGGGTGCGGCTGCATAGTAAAGGTTCCGGTAAATGGTCGCCCAGCGGCGGTGAGAACGCGAAGTTCGGTCTCGACACGACCAGTCTGGTCGCTGCGAGCCAGGTACTAAAAGACGCCGGTTTAGGCCATTGCCTCAAACTCATTCATTTCCACGTCGGCTCGCAGGTTCCGGACATTTCGACGATCAAGCGCGCCGTACGCGAAGCCGCCCGCTATTACGCGAAGCTCGCAAAACTTGGTCACGAGCTCGGCTATCTCGATGTTGGTGGCGGTCTGGGCGTCGATTATGATGGCTCGCGCAGCGACTTCGATAGCTCGACGAATTATTCGCTCCAGGAATACGCCAACGATGTCGTCTGGAACATCGCCGACGTCTGCGATTCGGAAGGTGTGGCCCATCCCGCGATCGTGAGTGAAGGCGGTCGCGCGATCGTCGCGCACCATTCCGTGCTCGTGATGGAAGCGTTCAGTTCCATCGAAAGAACCGCGCCGAAATTGAAAGTCGAAGCCATCGAAAAGGATCACAAGCTCGTGCCCGACATTCTCGACGTGAAACAGCGGCTGAAACGCGGCAATCGCATCGAGAGCTTGCACGACATCCAGCAGATCAAGGAAGAAGCGCAACAAATGTTCGACCTCGGCCTGCTCGATCTCGAATCCAAAGCAAAAATCGAGACCGTCTATTGGCAGCTCGCCCAGCAAATTGTCAACATGCATCGCGGTTTGCGCTACGTGCCAGAGGAAATAAAACAGCTCGAGACTTCGCTGGGCGATCAATACATCTGCAATTTTTCCGTGTTCCAATCGCTTCTCGATCATTGGGCCCTTGGCCAATTATTCCCGATCATGCCGATCCACCGGCTGACCACGCCGCCCGATCGCAACGGCATGATCGTGGACATCACTTGCGATTCCGACGGCAAAGTCTCGAAGTTCATCGACCTGCAGGACGTGCGCGACACGCTTCCGCTCCATCGCATCACGCCCGCCGAAATTTATTATCTCGGTGTCTTCATGGTCGGGGCCTACCAGGACATCATGGGCGACCTGCACAATTTGTTCGGACGCGTCACTGAAGTGCATGTCTTTCTCGATCCCGACGAAGAATCCGGCTGGTACATCGAGGAAGTGATCGAAGGCAGCACGATCGGCGAAGTTCTTGCCATGACGCAATGGGACAAGGTCGAATTAATGCGCCTTCTCAAAACGCAAGTCGACGCCGCGATCAAAAGCGATCGCTTGAAGCCGAACGACGCCATGAAACTTCTTTCCGACTACGAGCGTCTTTTGCAGGAATACACGTATCTTTCGCTCAACGGCACCAAATCGCCGCCCCAACCGGGCAACTGGTTGCCGTTGAGTTAATTCAACGCCGATCTTGCGCGGCGTATGTTTGGGCGCCGGCTTCCTTTGTTGTTCCGAGCGAAGTCGAGAAGTCTGTCGCTGTCAGCCAAACGGAGCGTTTCACCTTTCATGTTGCGCTTGTGAGAGCACCGCCGCAGAGGTTTAACT
>QHRC01000016.1:17256-18317 GCA_003219995.1 Verrucomicrobiota bacterium | reverse complement strand
GAAGGCAAGATCGACAATTAACAACCCGGCCAGGAAGATCGACAAGATCGGGACGATCGGATAACCCCACGTGCGATACGGACGTTCAGCCGCGGGCGATTTTCGTCGCAAGATGATGAGCGCCGCAACCATCAGGATATAAAAGATTAAATCAGCGGAAGCGATATACTCGAGCAATTGGGTATAGACGTTTCCGTAAGCCACCTTGTGTGTCACGGCATCGGTCGTGACTGTGCGCGGCAAAGTCAAAAACGCAGTCCAGATTCCTTGCGCGATCAATGCCGCCGCTGGGACGTGATGGCGATTGGTCGTCCCAACTTTTTTGAAAAACAGCCGGTCGCTCGCCATCGCAAAATAGACTCGGGCGCCGGAAAGAATTAGGCCGTTATCGCAACCGAAAGTCGAGATCATGATCGCGGTCGCCATGAACATCGCGCCCAGATTTCCAAAAACGGCGGCCATGGCCGCCACCGCGATACGATTTTGCGGAGCGTGTTGGATTTCAGAAAATGGCAACAGGGCGAGATAAGCAACGTTCGCTAGCAGATAAAGAACTACCACGCTTCCGCAGCCGAAGAGCAACGCGCGCACCAGATTTCTTGCCGGATCGCGCACTTCGCTTCCGATGAACGTGACATTCGTCCAGGCCGTTTGCGCAAAAAGCGGACCGACCATTGATTTTCCAAAAAGCAGTGCAAGGGCAAGCCAGCCGACGAATGTGAAACCGGGCTGCGCGATTTGTGGACTCCAGCCGTTTGCCCACGAGTCCCACCACGCCGATGTCCGTGCCGCGCAGCTTGCATTCCAGCCGAACGCCAAGCCGATGACGACTACACCGGCGAGTGCCGCGGTCTTGGCAAACGTAAAAGTGTTTTGCACAATTTTGCCGATCTCGAGTCCGCGCGTGTTTGTCCACGTCAGCAGACCGATCAACGCGATAGCCATTAGTTGTTCGCTCGACAAACTGATCGCGTAGCCGCCGCCTAACGAGGCTGGCACGATCAAGTAATTGTCGGACGCAACCGCGGAAACGAAAACGCCGAGAAATTTTGCGAACGCGA
>QHRC01000016.1:11199-17228 GCA_003219995.1 Verrucomicrobiota bacterium | reverse complement strand
ACAGTGTCCAGCCGTACAAAAATCCGATGGAGGGGCCGTAGGCTTCGCGCAGAAAAACATAAACACCGCCCGCCCGCGGCATCATCGTGGCAAGCTCAGAGCAACAAAGCGCGCCTGTAATCGTCAACAAGCCGGCGACGGCCCAGGCGAGCAGCAACCATCCCGGCGCGCCAATCAATCGCGACGATTCCGCCGAGGTGATGAAAATGCCCGAGCCGATCATCGAGCCCATCACGATCATGGTCGCGTCGATTGGGCCGAGCGCGCGGACAAGACCGGTCGGTTGTTGATCGTTGCTCATCTGGAAAATTTCGGGGCGCAGATCGCAACGTTTTCACTTTCCAATCGCGAGCGCAGAGCGCGCGCAAATTGGACGGCTCCAGGCGTGTCGCCATGGAGGCAAATTGTCTCCGCCCGAACATCGACATCTACGCTATCGACCGAACGAACTTTGCCCTGACGCAGCATTCGCAACACGCGCTCGGATGCTTCGGCAGGATCGTGCAGCAACGCGTCAGGGCGCGAACGCGGGACTAGCGACCCGTCTCTCAGATAATTACGATCGGCGAAAACTTCGCGCACGATTTTCAATCCGTGCGCTTCGCCAGCGCGAGCAAGCGCGCTGCGGTCGGGCGCAAAGAGAATCAGTGTTGAATCGGTGTTCGCAATCGCGCGCACGATCGCGTCGGCAAGTTTGCCGTGCCGCACCGCCATATTATAGAGAGCGCCATGCGGCTTTACGTGATTCGGGCGCACACCGAGTGCTTCCGCGATCGCGCTAAAAACTCCGAGCTGATAAGTCACCGCGTCGCAACCTTCCTCGGGCGTGACCGGCAACTCTTTTCGGCCAAAGTTTTCCCGATCGAAGAGACTGGGATGCGCGCCAACGGCAACGCCGCGGTCGCGCGCCGCTTCGATTGACTTGTGAATAGTGTCAGCGTCGCCGGCATGAAACCCGCACGCGATGTTCGCGGAAGTTACGAGCTCAAATAGCTCATCGTCGTGGCCAGCGCCTTCGCCAAGGTCGGCATTAAGATCGACAACCAGCTTCATGAGAAGTGCGCTTGTAGCCCGTGCCGGAACTGTTCGAGGTTCTGCTCGCGATTAATCAAAAGCTGGTGCGCATCTACGAGGGTAACTTCGCCAAAGCGAACCTCGTCGCCAGCGCGCAGTTGAGCTGCCATCGGAAGATCGACCGTGATCACGTGCGCGATTTTCGGATAACCGCCAATGGTTTGGCAATCTCCGAGCAACAGGATCGGTTTGCCGCTTGGCGGGATTTGGATCGTGCCAGGAGCAACCGCTTCCGAGACAAGATCGACAAGATCATTTCGTTTGAGCTGCGGACCTTCGAAACGCACCCCCATTCGATCCGAATCGGGCGAAACAATGAATTTGTCGGCCGTCAACCGTTGAACCGCTGCATCGTCAAAACGGTTCCAATCCGAGCCACGAATAATGCGCAGAGTTGGTTCGCGTTTGGCCGGGCTCGACCAGTCATGTGGAGGTTTCCAGCGTGCGATCTTTTCTTCGCGCAACCTCTCGGTCAAGATCTTTGCCCGCTCTGAATTCCGACCGAGCGTAACTTTGTCGCCGTCTCGAAGCACACGGCCGTCCTTTCCGCCGAAATTTCCCCGCAAATCGGTTGACCGACTGCCGAGCACCAGCGGCGCCTCCACTCCGCCAGAGATCGCAATCCAGGCGCGGCACCCCGTTTTTGGCCGTTCGATCACCAATTCTTCGCCTTCTCGAATGAGGACTGGATGACCGGCGGGCAACAATGTCGATCCAGAGCGCGCATCGAATTCGCCGCCGCTCCAGGCCACCAGTCGTTCATCGGCGAACCGCAACTTCAAACCGCCGAAGGTAGTCTCCAGCCCAGCCGCCGATTCTTCATTGCCGACGAGCAGATTGGCAACGCGCAATGCGTGCGGATCGAGCGCACCACCGAGCGAGACGCCAAATTGCCGGTATCCGGCGCGACCAAGGTCTTGCACGGCACTCAAGAACCCGGCACGAATGACAGTCGCGCTCATTGGCTCTGTCATCCTGATCCCGCAGTCGCGGGAGAAGGAACTCGCACAAACTCGTTCATCTTCATTAGCCCAAGAATGCGGGAGCCTTCGATGCCAGATCCCTCGCTCCGCTCGGAATGACAACAAAAGTAGAAAAATCCATCGCTACAGTTTGTTTTGCTCGAATTCTTCGCGCGATATCGCACGAAAACGCACGCGATCGCCCGCGCGCAAAAGCGCGGGAGGTTTTTTTTGGGGATCGAACAAACGCAGCGGCGTGCGACCGATCAGATTCCAGCCGCCCGGAGATTTTACCGGATAAATTCCGGCCTGCGCTCCACCGATCGCGACCGAGCCTGCGGGAATTTCCTTTCGAGGAGTGGAACGGCGTGGCGTTGCAAGTTTAGACGGCAATCCGCCGAGAAAAGGAAAACCCGGCGTAAACCCGATGCAATGAACGCGATATTCCGTCGCGTTGTAAAGGTCGACAACTTCCTGCGCGCCAAGTCCGGCCCGTCGCGCAACTTCCTCGAGATCGGGGGCAAATTCGGCGTCGTAGCAAACTGGGATTTCAACCAGAGATGTTTTAATTCGATCTGCACGCACTTCCTTCGCGTTTGAAATCACCTTCCGAATCCGTTCGGCGAGCCAATCGAACACTTCATTCGGTTTTGCGCCGGCAGCGACGATAAGCACCGGATCGAAGAATATTGCAACGGTTGTATAAGCCGGCGCGAGTTCGATCACACCGGGAAGTTGTGCATTTTCCAGGAGTCGTCGCGTTGCGAGCACCGCATTCAGCGTTTCATCAGGCGCGCCGTCGAAGCTTTCACGAACCCGAACGATGAGGGCGGAATCTCCGAGCGGCGCAATTTCCATTAAGATGAGGCATCTTTGCCAGTCGAATTTTGAGGCGAAACGGCTTCCGCAACGTTTTCCACGTGTTCTTTGATCTCGTGCACTTTCGGATGAACTTCGCGGATCAAATCGTGCTCGGCTTCGGAAAGTCGTTCGATGCGTGTTGTCATTTCGTGCAACTCTTTCAACATCGCGTCCTGACGGGATGAGATGCGATGCATCCACCAAAAACAGACGCACCAACAACCGAGGCCAACCCAGGTGAGCACATAAAGGATCATGTCACTGCACACGCGTCGCTTCGATCTCGATGTTAACCGTGACATCCTGGCTGATCCCAGAGACTGCTTCCGCGCCCTGGCTGAACATTAGATTGAACTCGCGGCGTTTGAGCGGCTCGGTTGTCACAACCCAACGCGTCTGTTTTGCTTCGGTCGAGGGCGAGCTGAGCAATTTCACATGCAAGGTGATCGGTTTCGTCACTCCGTGCATAGTAAGATCGCCGAGAATATCGCCGCTTTGCGCCCCGGTTCGCTTCACGCTGCGGCTCTTGAAAATGATTTCGGGAAATTTCTCCACGTTAAAAAACTCCGCACTGCGCAGATGATTGTCGCGTTTGACGATTCCGGTGTCGATGCTGCGCACATCAATTTTCGCCGTCACCGAAGATTTTTCGGGATGTTCGCGGTCGAGGTCGATCTTGCCGTCGAATTTCGTGAACTTTCCATGCGCGATTCCGAGGAACTGGTGGACGGTGAAACCGATGACCGAGCGTGATTGATCGAATTTGTAAGTCTCGTTCGCCGGTGCGGCTGAACTCAGGGCGAAGAAAACAACAACGGCTGCGGTAAATTGAATCAACGATCGCATCAGTATTCCTCCCTCATTTCTTGGATCCTATAGGGGAAACGGTTGGCTTCCCATGGGACAACAACGTCGTCCCCTACAGATATTTTGTCGGCTCGACAGAGTGATTCGTTCGCTCCCGCTCGCTCACCCCTTTGGGCTCTCGTCCATGTCGCGGCCTCCCGGCACGCTCCATTCTCGCCCTACCGACCGCGTCGACGCAAGCGTCTTCAAGAGTGGCGCGCGAGACAACGGCAATCTCCCAAATAAATTCCCAAGCGCAAAAGCTGGATTGGCTTTCAGTTTTTTCCGGTCGTGAACGCCGGCTAGGCGCGCAAGCTCAGTTTCGAAATGCGAGACGGCGCGCAGAGTAGGATCGTTCGCATCGAGATAACCAAAAGCGCGGCGAAGCAAGGCAAAAAGTTCCGGTTCGTGATGGTCGCGCTCGGTGCAAATCTCGATCAGCTCGACAAAATATGCCGCTGCTTGCGTCCGCAAATAATTCTTGCGGATACCGGCAAAGGTATTTCTCAATACCACTTCGGTGAGTGTGTGCAGCGTCGATCTCCGGCTCGAGATAATTGATATCTCTGCTTCAAAGAAAAGATCGAGCTTGCCCGCGAACGGCGTTTTGGCGCGGCGCGCGCCTTTAGCCACGGTTTGAACGCAGCCCAAAGATTCAGTGCACCATGAAACGATCAGGCTAGTGTCGCTGAATTTTCTTTTCCGCAAAAGAATCGCGGCGGTTGTTTGCACGCCGCAAGTTAGCACACCGGCGCGCTTGCACGCGCCGGCCGTTTCGGCAGCCGGAGCGGTCTCCCTACAATTGATCCGCGTGACGACACGCGCCTCTCCACTTCTGCTCGATTCTTTACATCCAACGGGCCGATTGGCCGCGAAACTCTCTCGCCATGCCAGAAGATGAGATAATTCAACGGGCACGCCAAGACGAGCGCGAAGGCAAGTCGCCTTCCACTCAGGCAGGGGAATTTGTGCGCGAGGAAATGGAGCATATCCGTGAAGGTGAGCATGGCGCCCGCTCGCCCGAGCAAGCGATCGCCATCGGTTTGTCAAAAGCGCGCCGGGCCGGCGTGAAGTTGCCGCCGCCAAAACGAGGCAAGGCCTCGTCGCGGACGCGAAAGCAAGCCAGGCGCGATCTGGCCGGGGGTCGTAAAAAACGGCACACAAAACCGTCGCGCAAACGTTCACGCGCGAGCAAGCGCGCGTTGAAACGGGAAGGGCGTTCCGCCGCGTCAAGAAGAGCGCTTTCCCGGCATGCCCGTTCCACTGCGCGCCGACGCAGCGCCACCAGCCGCTCCCGAGCAGCGAAGAAAGCTGCGCGGACGCGCAAGAGAAGAAGGTAACGTTTAGACTCAGCGGAAGACGATAACCATAACACCGTTGTCTGATGCGATACGTGAATCACGTATAGCATACGATATTGAGTATCAAAAGAGTGCTCGGATAAGCAAGAGAAAGCAGTATAATTCTGGAACTTCGCAACTGGCGAGACCCTGGGATGTGGCGCGTGCCTAAGCCAGCGCGTCAATCAGGACGCCCGGTTCCGCAGATTTTTCTTCGTCGTGGCGGTGAAACTGCATGTCATAAAGCCGCCGATAATACCCCGATTTCTCGAGCAGCTCGCGATGCGTTCCTATCTCCTTGATGTGTCCCTGGTCCATTACCACAATTTGGTCGGCCGATAAGATGGTGGAGAGTCGATGCGCGATTGCGATCACGGTGCGCCCGGCGGAGAGCCGTTCCAGCGCCTGTTGAATTTGCTTTTCCGACTCGGAATCGAGCGACGAGGTCGCCTCATCCAGCAACAAAATCGGCGCGTTCTTTAACAGGGCGCGAGCGATGGCTAATCGCTGCTGTTGTCCGCCGGAGAGCAGGCAACCCTTGTCACCGATCACGGTTTCGTAGCCCTTCGGCTGGGCGAGAATAAAGTCATGAGCGAAGGCGGTTCGTGCGGCGGCGTAAACTTCTTCCGGAGTGGCGCCGAGACGGCCAAATTCGATGTTATTAAAGATTGTGTCGTGAAACAAAAATGTGTCCTGAGTGACAAGGCCAATCTGTTCCCGGAGAGATTTTTGTGTGAGCGTGCGTAAATCGCGGCCATCAATTCGCACTGTGCCGAAGGTCGGATCGTACAATCGCAGAATGAGCGAGAGAACGGTCGATTTTCCAGCCCCACTCGCGCCGACCAGCGCGTAGCTCTTCCCCGGCTCAATCCTAAAGCCAAGGTTTTCGACCGCAGGGGGCGAGCCGGGGGCGTAGCGAAAAGTAACTTTCTCGAAATCGATCTGC
>QHRC01000016.1:0-11132 GCA_003219995.1 Verrucomicrobiota bacterium | reverse complement strand
TTCCGTTGTGGCGGAGATCGATCTTTGCATGACGATGTGGATTTTGCTGAGCGTTTTAATCGGCTCGTAGAGGATAAAAATCCCCGAGATCAGCCCAAAGAATCGTCCCGCGCTTAGATTTACGGCATAAACGTAGAGCAGGGCCAGGCCCACGCCCATCGCCGCGATGGTTTCCACGAGCGGCCCGACCGCTTCCATTGATTTGATCATTCGCATCATGTTGGAGAACTGAAGCTGATTGCTCCGACGGAATGATTTCTCCTGATGCTCTTCCCGGGCGAACGATTTAACAACGCGAATGCCGGCGAACGTCTCCTGCATGGTCACGACCATTTCACCCATGTCTTCCTGCTCGTGTAGCACGGCCTTGCGTGCGCGCCGTCCATAAACCCGGATCGGCACCAGACAAATCGGAAAAAGGACCAGCGTCACAACCGTAAACTTCCAATCCATCAGGAGGAGAACAGAAATTCCGCCCACGATTGTGACTGGCTGTTTAAACAGATCACTACTCACAGTGCTAAGCGCCATCTGCATGCCGCGCGTGTCGTTGGTAATGCGCGATATGAGAAATCCCGCTCGCATTTTGTTAAAGAACTCCATGGAGTGGCGCACAATCTTGCCAAAGAGCTGGTTCCGAATGTCGGTTACCACTTTGTTGCTCACCCAATTCATGCAATAAGAATTGCCGTAAGAACAGAGACTGCGCACCGTCATGATCGCTGGGATGGCCAGGCAGATCAAAACGATCGAATTGATTCTTGGGCCCATGTTCAAGACTTCGAGATTCGACCGCAATGCCATCGGGTTCGGAGTTGCTCCGTGGAAGATGACGCTTGTCACTCTGGCGACGACTAATGGAAAGAGCGAATTGACCGCGCCGAATGCAAAACCGAGCGACAGGCCAAGTATAAAACGCGCCTTGTACGGCTTGACGTAACTGTAGAGCCGGCGATACGGGCCCCAAGCTTCGCGAACAGTCTGCCAAAATGATGGCCTCTTCTTTGCGGCTTTTCCGTTGCTCATGAAGTTTGCGCTGCCGGAGCCGACAGCAGCAAGTCCATAGCATTAATCACGGCTTCCGTCGAGATTTCCTTCATCGCGGCACCTGCCTGCTTGGGCCGAAACTCACTCATCGGTGTGATTGATTCTCCTTGCAGGATCAAAACCGGGCTTTCGCGTGGCCGCCAGTGAAACGGGTTAGTCGGCCCGAAAAGAACTACTTGCGGCGTTTGCGTTGCCGCCGCGAGATGCATCGCGGCCGAGTCGACTGTCACCAAGAGACGCGCCTTCGCAACAAGCGCCGTTAGAGTAAGCAAATCGGTTTTGCGAGAAAGATCAACGATCGAGCCGACGGGAGTTAAGCGAGATGAAGAGGCGTCTCGGCCGGATGAGCTTGCCGCGGCGAGCGAGTCAATCGGCTGCCGCAATTTGGCTTTGATCTCAGATAGATGTTTCTGCTCGAGAGCCCAGTCGCCACCGGTGAGCACGCAGTTGATCCGCCAATTGGAACGGGCGTGGTCAATCACGTCGGCCCAGCGTCGTGTCTCCCAAAACTTCTCGGTGCGCGCGGAACCCGGATGGAAGATAATGAATGGATTATCGATCCTTGCTATTTCCAGAAGCTGCTCCGCCTTTTCGCGCGCCGAACGAGGCAGCTCCAGGTGAAGTGCGTGGGAAGCTTTGCAAATCCCGAGCGGCTCGAGCAAAGCCAGATTATAATCGAGCATGTGCATTTCCTTGAGGCGAAGTTTCGTAAACTCGTTGTAAACTCGGGCCCGATTGCCTGAGTTATCCTTTACCTTGTGAGTAGCCACGCGCTTTCGCGCTCCGGAAAGAAAAGCAAGAAGCGCTGAGCGATCGTTTTGAGTGAAGTCAATGCAGTAATCGAATTTTTCCTGCGCGACGGCCAGAAAAATGCCGATGTCCTTGAGATTGCGATTGGCGACGTGCGTCCGGTCGGCGCTCGAGATGGCAGGGAGCAATTCCGCGCATTCGCGCGAGACAACCAGCGTGATGCGCGCATCAGGGACATGTTTACGCAGCGCTTCGATGGCCGGTGTCGTCAAGATCAAGTCGCCGATCCGTTTCAATTGAAGCAGTAGAATATTCACGGACTGACGAGAAAGCGGCGGTCGACATCGCCCGACCTTGAAGGAATTATCGCGTCATTCGCATCGCAACTGCGTAAGCATCAAGCAGGCGCGCGCGGAAATGGTCCCAGGTGAAATTTTCAACGACCCGACGCCGCGCCGCCCGGCCCATCTGTTCAACCCTTTCAGGATGCCGGTAGAAATGTTCGAGTGCGTTCGCGATGGCATCGACATTTCCAGGCCGGACAATAATTCCCTCGACCTGATCCCGCACGACGTCCCCCGCTTCCCGAGTCGTGATTTGAGGCAAACCGCAGGCCGCTGCTTCATATGTAACTTTGGCGCTTCCCTCCCATTGTGATGGGAAAACGTGCACCGTGCTTTGGCTGAGATAATTCTCTGGATCACGCACAAAGCCCAGGGTGCGGATGTTGTCACGCCAGAATTTTTTGAGATAAGGCTGCGCTTCCTCGTGGACCGAGCCGACAAGCCACAGCTCAGCATCTTGTAAATTCAGGCGATGCCACGCTTCGAGCAGATGGTGAATGCCTTTGCGTTCGATCAGTGCGCCGGTAAAAATTGCCCGAAATTTTGGCGGGCGTTGCCCAGGCTTGAAGCGTTCTATATCCACGCCGCGCGGCAGATAAAATAATTTCTCCTCCGGAAAACCCTGGACACGAAAAGTCTGCGCCGCCATTTCCGATAACACGACCAGCAGGTCGGCCAGTTTGTATTCTTCGATGAAGCGTTTGCGCTCGAGCAGCAACCCCGATTTTCCTTGCTGGAACCACCACCCAGTGCCAGTCGATCCCGCGCTGGCCGGTTCGTCTCCTTTCACTTTCCCGCGGTCGCGATGCCAGGTTGGAATCTCAACGACTGACGGGATCCGGTTTTTTTTCGCAACCCGGAGCGATAGCAAACAATCGCCCGACCAACTATGAAACAGATCGTAGCGTCCGGTCGCCAAATGCCGCGACGCAATCCAATCAACGTATTTCTTCTTCGCCCCATAATAATAAGGCCGATCGAGGAAGGAGATGAGCCGAACGGGGTGCCAGCGCAATGAATGGATCATTGATGCGGGGATTTCTGTCTGCCGGTTGTCGTAAGCGATTGCTTTTCCGAGAAATCCGCCGCGGTAGGATGCGCGCAGGGCCTCGAACGCATCCGTGTCCAGGCCGGAGCCGCCGATACGGGCGAAGATCGAGTAGAGCAGATGCCTCGGTAACACGCGCGCGGCCGGAGGGGAGGACCGTGGTGGAGGAAGGGCGTTTAGAATTTCACCCGGCATGGGATTACAATTATCCTGGCCGAACGCCAGCAAGTAAAGTGTCATTCCGAGCGGAGCGAGGAACCCGGCAATTTCCCGCAGGATCGTTGTGGGATCCTTCGCTAACGCTCAAGATGGCAATCAGCGAAATGTCGCCGCAAAAGCTCAGTATCGGTTTTGTCCGCCGCGGATATTCCGCCAGTGGCGGCGCGGAGGCTTATTTGAAACGGCTGGGACGCGGAGCTGTCGATCTTGGCCACGGCGCGGAACTGTTCACCACAAGCGATTGGCCGGCCAGCGAGTGGATGTTCGGAACAATGACGCGTTTGCGCACAACCTCGCCAATTGCATTTGCGGATGAGTTGGAAGAACTACGGCCGAAAGTTCGTTGCGACGTTGTGATGAGTCTGGAGCGGATTTGGCGCTGCGATGTTTATCGCGCCGGCGATGGTGTCCATCGCGCCTGGTTGAATCGGAGAAGAAAATTCGAACTGCCTCTGGAACGATTCACTCGACGTCTCAACCCCAAACATCGCGATTTGTTACGCCTCGAGAAATCGCTTTTTGGCGATCGCGGCGCCAAACGCATCATCGTCAATTCGCAAATGGCCAAAGACGAGATTGTCGACCTTTACGGCTATCCCGCAGGCAAGATCGACATCGTCCGAAACGGTGTTCCGCTCGAAAAATTCAGGTTCGATCCGAAGCTGCGGGAAAAAGCGCGTGAGGATCTAAAATTGAAGCCGAATCAAATCGCGCTTCTTTTCGTGGGCTCTGGCTGGGAACGTAAAGGGTTACTGTTTGCGACGGAAGCGATGGCGCTGTGCAAGAACCGAAAAATGCGTTTGCTCGTGGCAGGTCGCGGCAACCAGCGTCACTATAAAGCAAAGCGCGTCCAGTTTCTGGGCGAGCTGCCGGATCTTGTCCGCATTTACGCAGCCGCCGACATTTTCATTTTGCCGACCATTTACGATCCCTTTTCCAATGCCTGCCTCGAAGCGCTCGCTTGCGGATTACCGGTCATCACCACGCGAGCCAACGGTTTCAGCGAAATCGTCGAAGACGGCGTCCATGGCTCCATTATCGGCTTTCCCAGCGACATCATCGCTTTGCGCGATGCCATTCGATTTTGGTCCGATCCATCACGCCGCATAGCCGCAAGATCGACGATCATCGAGCGGGCTTCCCAATTCGACATTTCAAAAAATGTCGAGAAGACGCTCGCGATCCTGATTCAAGCCGCCGCCAGGGCCGCGTCGACGTCGGGAAAAATTTGGAATACCTGATCGAGCCGCGCGATCTCGAAAATGGTGCGGACAGGTTCCTGCAAACCGGTTAGGGCGAACTTGCCGTCGTATTCCTGGACGTTCTGCATCCCTTCAATCAGGGCGGCGAGGCCGGAACTGTCAATGTAAGTCACGCGCCCAAGATCGACAATCAACTGTTTTGGCTTCTTCTCGATCATCATGTTGAGCGACGCGGTAACGTTGGGCGAAACGTGCAGATCGATTTCGCCTTCGAGCGGCAGCACGTTCGGGCGATCCTTGCGCGGCATCGGGCAGGCAGCAGGCTCAGTTTTTTTCATTCACTTCCCAATCGTCAATCGATCACCATCCGAGCGTATCAATCACGCGGTCAACATCCGAGAGATCGTCGATCAAAAAATCTGGCTGATGTTCGGCAAGTTGCTCGCGACGCCAGGTGCCGGTGGCTACGGCTATGGTTCGCGCGCCAAGAGCTTTGCCGCAGGCAATGTCGCGCGGCGTATCCCCGATCACGTCGATATCGGCGGAGAATTCGCGGCCATGTCTTTCCTTTGCGCGTGAGCGAGCAAAGGGACCAAGTTCATTGCGATCGTGATGATCGTCGGCAAAGGCTCCGAATTCGAAAAAATGCCAGACGCCGTAGTGTTCGAGTTTTAGTTGGGCGCCGCGCGAAACATTTCCGGTGAGAAGCGCAAGCACGAGATGCTTTCTCGATTTGAGCTTCTGCAACAGCTCGAGCACACCAGGGAGGAGGTTTCCTTTGCGGCGCGGCAGCTCCCGCGAGAGAAAATGGACGTAGCTGTCGAGAAAAGCGGTAATGTTTTCGTTCGTCGCCGGAATCTTGTGCTTCTGCAAGATGCTGGCGACGATGCCGGAATCGGTCATGCCCGCAATTTCGATGTCGTGCAGGTCGTCCGCAATCTTGAAGCGCTCCGCCAGGGTCAATTTGAGCGCGTGGACACCTGCGCCACCCGAGTGGATGAGGGTGCCATCGATGTCGAAAAGGAGAAGACGCTTTCGCTGTTCTGTCATGTCGAGTGATTATTTTCCGGCTGAGCGAAGTCGAATGGATCGAGACATGTTTTCATTAATTTGCGCGCTTGTCATTTCGACGATCGAGATTGGAATCTACATGTCTGTAGCGGCGCTCGATAAGTGCCGAAAGTAGTGCCACCCCCGAACGCTTTCGGGGCCGCTACAATTAAAGCGCCGGCGCGCTCATCAGCAGCACAGCAATCATGCTGACGAGGAAAGCGAGCAGGGCAATGCCGGCGGCGCCAAAAATGGCAGTGCCAGTGGGGTCTTGCTCACGGCTCCGGCGCGGGAATGGAGAGGCGTTTGTAAAATCGACAGGTACTGCGCTAGACTCGGCCGGTTTTGCTTCAATTTTCTCGGGCTGGGGCAGGGGCTGAGAGCCGCGCGTGTCCGCCTCGAAACGCGCTTCGACTCCTCCGAAACGGATCCGGTCGTCAAAACGCAATACCGTTTCCGTGGTGGGAATGCCGTTGACGCGAATGCCGTTGGTCGATTCGAGATCTTTCAGCCGATAAGTTTCGCCGCTCAGTTCCAATTGCGCGTGCCGGCTTGAGACCGAGGGATCACCGATCACGATCGCGTTGTCGGGCGCGCGACCGATCGTGATCAGTTCTTCGGCAAGCTCGTGCGCAGTTCCACTGACAACCAGTTTTGGCATGGGATTAATTTAGGCAGTGCTCTCGACGCAATGCAATAAGTTAGGTGCAGATCATCGGACCCAGAGATAAAGGCCCGAAACGCGCCGGAGTCGGTAGCGGTGTTTCCGCGCGTAATCGTTTAACGGTTGCTCGAGAAGGCTCGTCTCGCCTCCGGTGAGGATTGCCGCGGGTGGTGCTGCCGCCAGATAGGTTTCCAGATGCGCGGCATCCACGAACCCAAGAGTAGGCTGCAACTGATGCGGAATGAAGGGCGCAACCTTCCAGGCGAACGGTCCGGTCGCAAACTCTTTGTAGATGGGCGCATTACCTTCAAGGGGGAAAATCGGCACGAGAGTCAAAATTTCTCCATTTGTTAACGCGCACAGGTTTCGACCAGCCTCGTGGACCTGCAGAGGCGTCCACCGTTGCGGCGAAGCGAAATCCCGCACTGACGGCAGATCGATTATCAGGTTGATTACGCTGGCCACGGCCAAAAGGCCGGCGACGCCGCGCGCACGGCGGCCACTGGTCGTGAACCAGGCGCGGGCGAGTCCAAAGACGACGCCGAGCAAAAGAAATGGAACGAGAGGGTAAAAATATTGTTTATAGAACGGGGAAGGCGCAATGGCGCCGACCAAAAGGAACGGAAGAGAGAACACGACCGGCCCCAGCGATCGGTCCGCCAATAAAATCTTCCAGTTCCCGCGCGTCGGCAGCCAGATCGCGAGATAGATGAACGCGAGGATGAGAATGTCGTTCTGCGCGAATTTCAGGAGTTCCAATAGAAAGAGCAGCCGTCGAGATAACCAGACGCTGTGCGCGCCGATGCTCGCCTGGTAAATGCGGTTGAGCTTGCCATGGTAAACGAAATTATCGAAAAGGAACCGGGTTGGTGCGTGCGTCCAGAGAATCCACGTCGGTCCCAGAGCAAGGAAAAGCCCGGCCGAGAATAGGGCCAGATCGCGCAACCGCCGGCTGCGAGCCGCTTGTTGGTAGACAACAAAAAACGCAAAGGGCGCAACTAACGGAGCAAAACTCAACCGGGCCCCAACGGCCATTCCCAGGAGGACCCCGGCCAAACCGAGCCAGAATTGGCGCCCTCTTTGTCGGTTAGAGAGGAAAAGAGCGGCGAGCGCGGCCAGGCTGGCCAGAACCGGCAGATCGTGATTCCACGCGCGTCCGGACGTGAAACGGAAAAGCCGATTTGCAAACAAGGTGAGCGCAGCAAAGCATGCGATCATCCAACGCAGCGACTCAACGTTTCTAAAGGCGTTGGCGGTAATACAAAAAACCAGAACGAGGGCGAGCCACCCGCACGCGACATTGAAACAACGGCCAGCGAGAAGAAGGTGATCGCACTTGGTGAAAAGCGCGGCGAAAACAAACGCCAGGTTCGGCAGATGGAAATAGGGATAGTCCCGGTAGGGCAGGTAACCATACCGGGCGAGCAGAGCGCCCGCCGCGATAAATTGTCCTTCATCGCGGTTCAGTTCCCGGGTCATGGCGCGCGTAAACAGGCCGAGCAAGAGCAACAGAAAAAAACACGTGATGCCTGAGGCGAGTAGGATCTTCTTCCAAATCGCGCCTGTCTTTTCGCTTGCCAGATTACCGCGCATAAGTGACCACCGACGTTTTCAGGAGCGACAAATCCGCCGCGCCAGAACATCGCCGCGGCAGCTCAAGACTCGTATCAGACAGGAACGAGAACGACAATGCCGAGTTGAGGGAAACGCGAGACCGATCAATTGACCTGCCCATTACAACCCCGCATAGTGGCGCTTCTCATGGCAGTTGAGAGGACGAGAAATTTCTGCATCATCGCGCACATCGACCACGGCAAGACGACGTTGTCGGATCGGTTGCTCGAGACCACGGGCACGATTCATGAGCGCGATAAGCAGGACCAACTTCTGGATTCAATGGACTTGGAGCGCGAGCGTGGGATCACGATCAAGGCGCATCCGGTGACGATGAACTATCGCGCGAAATCCGGCGAGATGTATCGGCTGAACCTGCTCGATACGCCGGGCCATGTCGATTTCGCTTATGAAGTGTCGCGCAGCCTAGCCGCATGCGAGGGCGCGTTGTTGGTGGTGGATGCGGCACAGGGCGTAGAAGCGCAAACCGTGGCAAACGTTCATCTCGCGCACAAGCAGGGGCTCACGATTGTTCCGATCATCAACAAGATCGACCTGCCGAACGCCGACGTGGCCTCAGTGAAGCGGCAGTTGGAAGAAATCCTTGCCATCCCTGCGGAGGAAGCCATTGAGGCGAGCGCGAAGATGGGGGTTGGTATCGAGGAAACCCTCGAGGCCATCGTGAAGCGCATTCCGCCGCCGCAATCGCCGGCAGACGAAACGCTGCGCGCGCTGGTTTTCGATTCTATGTTTGATGTTTATCGCGGTGTGGTCAGCTATGTGCGCGTGGTTTCCGGAACGATGGAAGCGAATCACCCAATCATGTTGATGAGCAACAACGCGCGCTACGAGATCAAGGAGGTGGGCGTGTTCACGCCGAAGATGCTTGTGCAGGAACAGCTCAATCCCGGCGACGTCGGTTATTTCATCGCAAACATCAAATCAACCGCGGATATCAAGATCGGCGATACCATAACCGATCAACGGCATCCCGCGCGCGAGCCGCTTATTGGATTTCAGGAAATTCATCCGATGGTGTTCAGCGGGATCTACCCGATTAACACCGGTGATTTCGAACATTTGAAGACCGCGATCGGGAAGCTGCGCCTGAACGACGCCGCTTTTATTTATCAACCGGAGAGCTCCGTCGCGCTCGGCTTCGGATTTCGTTGCGGATTCCTCGGTTTACTTCACATGGAGATCATCCAGGAACGGCTCCGGCGCGAATACAACATGGACATCATCGCCACGAGTCCAAGCGTGGTGTATGAGGTGCTGACTACACGCGGAGAGAAACTGTTGATCGATAACCCCGCTCATTTGCCTAACCCGAGCATGATCCAGGAGATTCGGGAGCCGATTGTAAAGGCGTACGTGCTTTGCCCGAATGAAAACATCGGCGACATCCTGAAATTGATTCTGGAGAAGCGCGGCCAGATGGAGCGCACCGAGTCGCTTGATACGCGCCGGGTGATGTTGCATTGCGAGTTGCCGCTCAACGAGATTCTCGTCGATTTCAATGACAAGATTAAAAGCATTACCCGCGGCTACGGTTCGATGGATTACGAACATGCCGGCTATCGGCCCGCGAAATTGGTGAAGCTGGACCTGCTCGTTAATGGCGAGCCGGTCGATGCGTTTTCGACAATCGTGCACAAGGATCGTGCCGAAGCGCGCGGTCGCCAACTGGCGGCGAAACTGAAGGAAGTGATCCCGCGTCAGCTTTATCAAGTGGCGATTCAGGCAGCTATTGGCGGAAAAATTATTGCGCGCGAGAGTGTTTCGGCGTTACGGAAAAACGTGACCGCGAAATGCTACGGCGGCGATATCACGCGTAAACGCAAATTGCTGGAGAAACAAAAGGAAGGAAAAAAGCGGATGAAAAGCATCGGGAAAATCAATATTCCTCAGGAAGCGTTTATTGAGGTGCTAAAGACACAATGACGAATGACGAATGCCGAAGTCCGCGTGTGTTAACTTCGTCATTCGTGCTTCGTCATTCGAGCTTCGCCGCGTATAAGCCACGTGTAGCACGCGAAGGAAGTCTACGTTTACGCGGCTTCGTCATTTAATTCATGTTCACATCCCGTCACATCAAACATAGCCGGCTGCTCCTGCGGCATGCCCGGAAGTATCTGCGCTACAAGGAGGACCAGCTCAGCGCCTCGGATCAAGCCTCCGCGACGCATTACGCCAGAAAGATCGCGAGAGAATTCACGGCACCGCTGATTCGCTTGATAAGATGCTGCACAGGCTTACGCCGGTGACCTGGGAGTCGCATTGGCGAGAGAATTGCGAGGTGATTTTGGTAGCGATCGTTGTGGCCGTAGGCATTCGCTCGTATTTCTTGCAACCGTTCAAAATTCCCACCGGGTCGATGCAACCGACGTTAAATGGAATCGTCGGTCATCCCAGCATGGCACCGGCGCCGAATATTCTGCGACAGATCGGCGAGTTTATTTTTCTGGGTCGCAATTACATCAACGTGGTTTCGCGTGAGGATGATCAAATTTTTGAAATCACGCCCAAAAAAATCCTCTTCTTCTTTACTTTTTCGCGACTGATCTGCCAGCGGCAAAACTTTCTCGTGTACGCTTCGCCCGAGACGCTCAGTCATGATTTTAGTGTTTTTCCGGGTCGCATTTGTCACCGCGGCGAGGTCATTGCCAGGGGCGCAATCGACACAGGCGACCAGGTCTTTGTGGATAAATGCAGCTACAACTTTGTTAAACCTCATAACAGCGATGTGTTTGTCTTCCGCACAAACAACATCCCGGCGATCCGTCCGGACCCGGGAACCGGCGCGCCCTTTTATATCAAACGCCTAGCCGGATTGCCCGGCGATACCCTGCGCATCGATCCGCCATTTCTCTACATCAATGGAAAAAAAGCAGAGGCGTACGGCTTTCAGCGGGTGATGTCGGCGAAACCGCCTTATCGCGGTTATGCCCCCGGCCACGATTATCTGTCGCGGCCCGACCAGACGTTCACCGTCCCACGCAATCGCTATTTCGCCTTGGGCGATAACAGCTACAACAGCTTCGATAGCCGTTACTGGGGAACGGTTCCGGACGACGACCTGGTTGGGCGCGGACTGTTTGTTTATTGGCCGTTTGGTCAGCACTGGGGGCTCATTCGTTGAATGAGAAACGCCAAACCCCAAGCACCAAACTCCAAAGACGGTCGAAGCTCCA
>QHRC01000162.1:9674-10176 GCA_003219995.1 Verrucomicrobiota bacterium | reverse complement strand
CTTCGTCTCTGTCTCAACACTCACATGAAATCCACTCAGGAAATTACGGCCGAAGTGCAACGGCTCGGTCAATGGATTCCTGCGTTGCGAGAACAAATCGGGCATGTCGTGATCGGGCAGAAATATCTGGTCGATCGACTTCTGCTTGGCCTGCTCGCGAATGGTCACATTTTGCTCGAAGGCGTGCCCGGCCTGGCGAAAACGCTCACCGTGAAAACGATGGCCGCCTGCATCCAAACCGGCTTTCAGCGGCTGCAATTCACGCCCGATCTTTTGCCCGCCGATCTGATCGGCACGCTCATCTACAACCCGCGCACTGGAGAATTTACAACCAAGCTCGGACCAATCTTTTCGAATTTGATCCTGGCCGACGAAATTAATCGCGCGCCGGCCAAAGTGCAGAGCGCATTACTGGAAGCGATGCAGGAGCGGCAAGTGACGATTGGCGAACAAACTTATCCCCTCTCCGATCCATTCCTCGTGCTCGCCACCCAGAATCCGA
>QHRC01000162.1:5905-9640 GCA_003219995.1 Verrucomicrobiota bacterium | reverse complement strand
TCAACTGCCGGAAGCGCAGCTCGATCGTTTCATGTTGAAATTGAATATTGGTTATCCACAAAAATCCGAGGAGCGAACAATTCTCGATTTGATGGCGACTTCGGCGCCCGATTTGCATGTCAATGCGGTGATCGACCCGAAACAGGTCATCGCGGCGCGCGATATCGTAAACCAAATTTACATCGACGATCGCGTGAAGGACTACATCGTCGATGTTGTCTGGGCGACGCGCGATCCGGCCGCGTATAATTTGCGGCTCGAAGGATTGGTTCGCTATGGAGCATCACCACGCGCCACGATTTATCTGGCGCTCGGCGCACGCGCACACGCATTTCTCAACGGCCGCGGTTATGTCACACCGCAAGATGTGAAAAGCATTGGTCCCGATGTGTTGCGCCATCGGATCATTGTCAGCTACGAAGCCGAAGCTGAGGCGGTCACGAGCGAGACAATCGTAGAGAAAATCTTTGCCGGACTTCCGGTGCCCTAGCTCGCAAGATGAGGGAAACGGAACAGAAAACCGCAGAGATTCTAAAAAAGATCCGAACGCTCGAGATTAGAACGAAGGGCCTCGTCGAGACCGCCTTCGCCGGGGATTATCACAGCGTCTTCAAAGGACGCGGCATGAATTTTGAAGATGTGCGCGAATATCAACCGGGAGACGAAATTCGCGCGATCGACTGGAACGTAACGGCGCGACTCGGCACAGCGTTCGTAAAACAATTCACCGAGGAGCGGGAGTTGACCGTCATGTTGATCGTCGATGTTAGCGCTTCAGGCAATTTCGGCAGCACCACGCAATCAAAGCGCGAGCTTGCGGCAGAAGTTGCGTGCTTGCTTGCCTTCAGCGCAATTCGAAACAACGACAAGGTCGGCCTGCTTCTTTTCTCCGATCGGGTCGAGCTTTTCATTCCTCCAAAGAAAGGCCGGTCGCACACGCTGCGATTGATTCGAGAGATCCTCTTCTTTCAACCCGAGGGACGCGGAACTGCGCCGGGCCTTGCGCTCGATTATCTAAACAAGATCGTGACGCGCCGTGCAGTTGTATTTTTTATTTCCGACTTTCAAGCGCCTGACTTTTCACACGCTCTTGCCGTGAGCGGGCGGAGGCATGATTTCATCGCCATTTACGTCCAGGATGAGCGGGAGAAGATTCTGCCGAGCATTGGAATCATTACACTGGAAGACGCCGAAAGTGGCGAGCAAATCGAAGTGAACACCACGGATCGCGCGACGCGGCAGCGTTTTGCCGATCTCACGGACGAAGACGAGGCGAACCTTTCAAGAAAACTCCGTCGCAACAACATCGACGCGATCGTCTTGCGAACGGGAGAGGATTATTTGCCGGCCTTGCGCTCATTCTTCAAGCAACGCGAGCGACGTGCAGCGGTTCGATGATGTCGATCTTGTCCATGTCGATCTTGCTGGCGGAAGAATTTCACGACATTGCACCGCCGGTCGATTATTCATTGATCCCGCCGTGGGTGATTTTCATCGCGACGTTTGCTGGATTAACCATTCTCGGCTTAGTGGTGTGGATGACTTTGCGGAAGCGTCAGCAGCCGCAACCACCACGACTGCCGCGCGATATTGCACTTGAGGCGCTCGAGCAAATTAGCGCCGAGATCGAGAGAATCAGTCCGTATCGATTCAGCATTCGCGTGTCGGACATTCTTCGCCGCTACGTGACCGAGCAATATGCATTACCGGTAACACGCCAGACATCGGTCGAGTTTCTAAACGCGCTGACGAAATCTTCTCCGTTTTCGGAAGGGGAAACAAGGCTGCTCGGAAATTTTCTGAATCGATGCGACCTGATCAAGTTCGCGCGTTACGATGCGACGACGGCGGACAGTCGTTCGCTTCTCGAAGAAGCAACGCGCTTTGTCAAAGGAGGAGAACTTGCAACTACACTTGCTTGATTGGGCGGCGCATACCGCACTTACGTTCGCACGTCCGTGGTTGCTCTTGCTGTTGCTCGGGATCCCATTGCTCGCCTACTTGCGCGGGAAACGCGGGCCCGCAGCGGCATTGACCTTTTCCTCAACGGTGACGTTGCGCGCCATTGGAAAACAGAGTGCTGGTCGCGCCGGCAAAATGTTGCGCGCGCTGCTGCTCGCAACTTTGGCGCTTTTCGTCATCGCGCTGGCGCAGCCACAGCTTGGCAAAAGTCTTACTCAAGTCGAAGCCAGCGGTATCGACATCATGCTCGTGCTCGATGTCTCCGGGTCGATGTTGATAAAAGATTTTACCATCGGCGGCGAAGAGGCGACGCGGCTTGATGCGATCCGTGAAGTAACGCGAAAGTTCATCGAGGGTCGGCCGAACGATCGCATTGGCATCATCGCCTTCGGTGGTCGGCCTTACGTGGTAAGTCCGATGACTTTGGATCACGATTGGCTTTTGCAAAATCTCGAACGCGTGCGGATCGGACTGGTTGAAGACGGGACTGCCATCGGGTCGGCCATGGCCGTGGCCGCGAACCGGCTGAACGACAAGCGCTCCAAAAGCCGCGCCATCGTACTCTTAACTGATGGAGAAAATAACGCCGGAAAAATTCCGCCCAATACGGCGGCGGAAGCAGTGAAGGCGCTTCACATCCACTTCTACGCAATCGGCGCGGGCATTAACGGGATCGCGCCGGTGCCGATCTTTACCCCACGGGGCCCGCTCACCGATACTCTGGGGAACATCCTCTACGAAAACCAGCGCGTGGAATTCAACGAGGCCGGGTTGAATGAAGTCGCCAAGATCGCGGGCGGACAATTTTTCCGCGCCACCGACACGAAGTCGCTCGAACAAATCTACCAGGACATCGACAAGCTGGAGAAATCGACTGTGAGCGTAAAAAAATATCAAGAATATCGAGAACTATTTCCGCTCTGCATCATGAGCGGTTGCGGTTTGCTGCTCGGCCAAATTTTGTTGGCGCAGACAATCTGGAAAAAACTGCCATGAAGGGGATGTCGCCAAACCCGGCGAATCCGGGCAGCTCCTTCAGAAGAAGCCATGCGTTCGGGGTTGGAACACAAATAGAAGGAGCTGCCCGGCCCGGCCGATTGAGCCAATCGGCTGCCCTTCAGGCGCGAAGCGGGTCGATCTTATGAGCTTCGGGGCGGCGGAATGGTTTTGGGGGTTGCTGGCAATACCAGTGCTGGTGGTTCTTTACGTTCGCGAGCGAATTTGTTTCGCCGCGCTTGCTCCCGCAACTCTCGGGGACCGTAAATCGGTTTCGCCGCGCCCTGCGTTTTGGGTTGCAACTGTTCGGCCTTGCCTGCGCGATCGTTAGCCTGGCTCAGCCGCGCTGGGGTTACACGTTCCAGGATGTAAAACGCAAAGGTCTCGATTTGCTCATCGCGGTGGACACGTCGCGCAGCATGCTTTCCAACGACGTGCCGCCGAACCGTCTGGAACGCGTCAAACTTGCGGCGCAGGATTTGATTAACGAATTGGAAGGCGATCGTGTTGGCCTAATTGCATTTGCCGGCCGCGCCTTTTTGCAAGCACCGCTGACAATCGATTACGAAGCCGCCGTGGAATCGATCAACGATCTTGACACAAAAACGATTCCGGAAGGCGGGACGAATATTTCGGAAGCAATCGCGCTCGCGTCGCGAACCTTCGGGAAGAGCGCGATGGGAAATCGCGCGCTGATTATTTTTACCGACGGCGAAGAGCTAAGCGGCGACGCCGCGCAGAGCGCGAAAACCGCAGCCGACACTGGTGTGCGCATTT
>QHRC01000162.1:3603-5889 GCA_003219995.1 Verrucomicrobiota bacterium | reverse complement strand
ATCAGCGGCGAAGATGGCGGAACGGCTTTTGTCAAAGATTCAGCGGGGCAAGTCGTAAAATCGAAATTGGATGAAAAACGCTTGCGCGAGATTGCGCAAGCCAGCGGAGGATTTTATTTGCACTTGGAAAACGGCCCGCGCACAATGCAGCAGATTTACACTGAAGGCCTCGCCAAAATGCAAGCCGCCGAGTTCGACGTGCGCTGGTCGCGGCGGCCAATCGAGCGCTACGAATGGCCACTCGACATCGCTTTGCTCGCGCTTGCGACGTCGATCTTGATTGGCGAGCGCAAACGAGTGCGCGAAAGAATTTATTCTCGCGCGCCGGCAAAGATCGCGGCAGCAACCGCTGCTCTCCTGGTCTTGTTCGCGCCATTCGCCTTCGCCGTGGTCTCCGGGCTGGAAGCCTATCGTAAGGGGGAGTTTGGTGATGCTTACACGCAATTTCAGCAAACATTACAGGCGCATCCGCAGTCGCGCGCGGAAGATAAGCTTCATTTTGATTCCGGCGCGGCAGCTTACAAAATGAAAGATTACGGCAAAGCGCTGGAATCGTTCAGTCAGGCTCTGCTCTCGCCTGATCGTGGTCTGCAGAGCAAGAGCCATTACAATCTCGGCAACACGCTTTATGAGAAACGCAAAAGAGCGACGACAAAAAGCTAAGCGATTGGACAAATGCGCTGCAGCACTATGAGCAGACGCTTAAGGTCGAACCGCAGAACAAAGAGGCGAAGGAGAATTACGAATACGTAAAGAAAAAGATCGAGGAGCTAAAGGAAAAGCGCGAGCAACCGCCGCCACCCTCACCTTCGCCCTCGCCGCAATCAAAGCCGCAGAAGAACGAAAATCAAAATCAGCAAAATAACCAAAAGCAGCAGCAGCAATCCTCGTCGCAAGATCGACAACAAGAGCAGAAAGATCAGGAACAACAGCAACAATCGCAAGCTCAGAACAAACCCGAAAACGGAGAGAACCAGCGCCAAGAAAGCAAGCAAGATCAATCTCAGGCGAAGAACGAACCGCAAAAGAATCAGCCGCAGCCCGGTGAGAGTCCGTCGCCTTCGCCATCACCCGGCAAAGGAGAAAACAAAGATCGACGACCTTTGCCGGGAAAAAAACAAGCAGAAGAATCACCGAGTCCGGGAGAAGGTGAAAATGAAAGCCCTTCGCCAAGTCCCGGCGAAGGCGAAGAGGAGACGCCATCGCCAGGAGAAGGCGAAGGCTCCGGTGAAGATGAGACGCCAACCGCGACTCCGTCAGAATCGCCCCAAAGGAAATTCGCCGGCGAATTGAAAGGAGCCGCAAGCGAAAAACCGGAAAAGCCGCCGGACCAAACCGCGCAGATTGCCGAGGCCGAGCCGGAGAAGGAAGGTCAAATGAGCGAACGCCAGGCCGAGGCGCTCCTCCAGTCGATGAAAGATGAGGAGGCGCGTGTCCGATTGGATGAACACAAGGCCGCTCGCCATGTCTATAACGACTGGTAGGACAATGGCGCTCGATGTTTGATTGAAGAGGTCGATGTACGGAATGCGTGCTTCCATTCCAGTTTTTTTCCTCGCGCTGACCGCGTTTGGCGGGGTTGATTGCGTGCTTGCGGATGCTCCGAGAGTGACCGCAGTTCTGAGCAACTCGGAAGCCGCCGTCGGACAAACGATTCAGTTGCAAATCAAAGTCACGGGCGATCGCGCTGCGGAAGCCCCAGAAAATATCGTTATCGATGGTCTTGAAATTAATCGCACCGGAACAGAGCAGCACTTTGAGATGAACAACTTCAACGTGAGCTCGAGTGTGATTTACAATTACACGATTCTCCCGCTCAGATCCGGCACCTTCAAAATCCCCTCGCAAACGGTTCGCATCGGCAGTAGTTCGCTGCGGACGCCGGAATTGACGTTAAACGTTGCGGATTCACCTGGTCGTTCCTCCTCGTCGCGCTCGAGTCGCGATCTGCCACCTGGCGATGCCAACAAGCTTGTCTTCGCCGAATTGATCGTGCCCAAAAAGACTGCCTTTGTCAGTGAGACGGTGCCGGTCGAAATTCGGCTTGGCTTTGACCCGCGTGCTCATCCGAAACTAGTCGATGGCCCGGAGATAACGGGGCAGGGATTTACCGCGCAAAAGTTACAGCAGTCCCAGGAGGGTCTTGAGACGATCAACGGAAGATCTTACGACGTGGTGACGTTCAAGACTGCGATCGCTGCCGCCCGAGCGGGAAAATTTGAAATCGGACCAGTGAAAGCGAAAGCGCAGGTGTCGCTGCCGCGAAGGCCGGGCACGTCCCGGTCA
>QHRC01000162.1:0-3596 GCA_003219995.1 Verrucomicrobiota bacterium | reverse complement strand
CCCGGTCACGATCGCGCTCGCCCTTCGATCTATTCAACCTGGACGATCCGTTCTCCGATCCATTTTTTGCGGATCCATTTGGTCAGATGGCCGAGCGCCGCGAGGTGGACGTGGAAAGTCAGCCCGCAACCTTCGAGGTGAAACCGCTGCCCGCAAATGCGCCGCCGAGCTTCTCCGGCGCGGTCGGAAATTTCACGATGACGACGGACGCCCAGCCAAAAAATGTCCAAGCCGGCGACCCTATTACCGTAACATCGACAATTTCCGGACGCGGCAATTTCGACCGCGTCAATGCACCTGTCTTTGAGGATGAGCGAGGCTGGCACAAATATCCGCCATCCTCCAAGTTTAAGCAGGACGATGACGTTGGTATCAGCGGTGCGAAAACTTTCGAAACCGTGATTTCGCCGAATGAAAAGAAACAGGCCCTTCCGCCTCTGGCATTTTCGTATTTCGATCCACTCAAGGAGAAATATTTGACACTGCGGAGCGACGCGATCCCGATCAGCGTCCAAGGTGGCGCCCCGACGCCGCCGAACGCAGTCGCATCGCAGCCGGCGGCAAGGCCGTCGGCCGCCGTCGCGGCGAAGCCGTCGCCGAAACCGCAGGACATTTTGTATCAACTAACAGAACGACCCGCGCGCGTGCAGTTGTTCACGCCGCTGCTCGCGCGCCCGATTTTCTGGATTGCCCAACTGATTCCGTTGGCGGCACTGGTTGGATTTGCCGGATGGAAAGTCCGGCAAGCGAAGATCGACAATCGCGAAGCACGACGCATCGCGACTTTGCAGCAGGAAGCTGCGGATTTGATGCGGCGGTTACGGCACGATGATTCCTCTCCGCAGCAATATTATGCGGAGGCTTCGAGGATCGTTCGGGTAAAAGCCGCGCTGGCGCGAAAGATCGATCCAAACGCGATCGATGCGGAGACGGCGATCGCCGCGTTCCAACTCGATGAAAACTCACGGGAACGGTTGCGCCGATTGTTCGAGCGCAATGATGAGCTGACTTACAGCGGAGCCCAGAACGGTGCAGAAGTGATTTCTGCGGAGAACCGCCGGGAAGTGCTGGAGTTGATCGAAAATTTGTGCGCGTGAAGACTAGAAAACTTTTTGCCGATTTTTGTTGCACGATGGTTTGCACATTTGTTGTTTCATCGGCATTTGCGCAGTCGGGCACGGAATTTGCCAAAGCGAACGAAAATTACGCGGCTGGCCATTTTCAAGAGGCAGTCAATAATTATGAAACACTCGTCCGCTCGGGAGAATGGAGTGCAAATCTGTTTTACGATCTCGGCAACGCTTACTTCCGGGTGGGAGATTTCGGGCACGCGATTTTGAATTACGAACGCGCACTCGCGCTGGATCGACATCATCCGGAAGCGGACGCAAATTTACGCATCGTGCGAGATGAAGCGCGCGCACTGGAAATGCAACCAAGCTGGCCGGAGCGTTATTTCCGATTCGGGAGCCTCAATCAATACAGCGTCGTGGCGGCGGTCGCCTTCTGGCTCGGGATGTTTTGCGTTTTCGGGTTGATCTTCGGGCGTCGCCATTCCGCTGCGATCATTTCATTGTCGAGCTTGTCTTTTTCGACTTTCGTCATTGCGGCTTTTGCGATTTATAACCTTGAGAATGGCAACAATGGCCGTGCAGTTGCGATTGTGACTCGTACCGGGGTCGAAGCTCGGTTTGCTACCGCCGATAGCGCGAACAGCGTCCTCGCGCTGCCGCCTGGCAGTGAAATCAAAATCCTGAGTACTCGCGGAGACTGGATTTATGCGGCGCTGCCCAACAATCTGCGCGGTTGGCTTCCGGTGAAGAGCGCGGAATCGGTACGACTATAGGCACGGCGCGCGCCGTCGAAAACCGCCGCAGCCTGGTGGGCTGCAGTGCTGATATTTGCGACGATCATAGATCGCCACTAGAGAATTTGTATGAAGGCAGAGATGGACATCGGCACCGACAAGAAGGCGCTCCAGATCAATCTGGATGCGAAGAAGTATGGGACGTTCGCCGAGATTGGCGCCGGCCAGGAAGTCGCGCGCCGCTTTTTCCACGTGGGCGGCGCGGCCGGGACGATCGCGAAGACGATGTCGGCTTACGACATTACCTTTAGCGATGCGATTTATGGGCCAACCGATCGCTATGTCAGCCGTGTCCGGCTAGGGACGATGCTCGATCACGAATACAACCTCTTGCTCGAACGGCTTAACGCGAAGCTCGGTAGCGAGCGAACGTTCTTCGTCTTTGCCGACACAGTTGCAGCGCGCAGCTTCAAACAGCACAACGAATCGCACGGCTGGCTCGGCGTGCGATTTCAATCTGAAAAGCACGGCGACCCGAGTCAGATCATCATTCACGTGCGAATGCTCGATGAGACAAATGTCGATCAGCAGGAAGCGCTCGGAGTTATCGGCGTTAATCTAATTTACGGGGCGTTCTTTTATGCCGAGCCGGAAAAACTAATCTCATCACTGCAGGAGAACCTTGCGCCAGGGCGGATCGAAGTGGACATGATCAAATTTTCGGGTTCGCTTTNTTGATGAGCTTGCAACTCGTCAGCCAGGGTTTGACAAACGCGGTCATGTTTAAAGCGGATGGCGAGACGGTGCAGCCGGCGGAAGTTTTTTATAAAAAAGCGATTTTGGTCGAACGCGGCAGTTTTCGCCCAGTGACTTACGCGACCAACGATATGCTGGATGGCGCGCGCCGCGTGTTTCTGGCGCAGTCAGGTTGCTCGGAGAAAGACCTGGTCGTGCTCATGGAGATGACGCTCGAGAATCTGCTTGCCGAAGGGCAGCTCGATCACGCCGATTTTCTCGCCCGCGTCGATATTTTGGGTGCACTCGGGCGAACGGTCTTGATCTCGCGATTCGGGGAATACTACCGGTTGGCGGGATACCTCTCGCGCTACACGAACCGGATGATCGGGTTGGTGATGGGAGTGCCGAGCTTGATGGAGATCTTCGATGAAAAATATTATCTGAATCTGGAAGGTGGAATTCTGGAAGCGCTCGGCCGGATGTTCAAAGCCGGATTGAAGCTTTATGTTTATCCGATGGTCGACGAAAGGACGGGCAAAATCATCACCGCGACGCAACTCGAAGTAGCGCCAAACCTGCGGTCGCTGTTTGATTATTTGATCGACAATCATTTTATCGAAGAGATTTCCCACTATCATTCCGAGTACCTCCGGATTTATCCGGCGGCGGCCCTGGCCAAGTTGCAGTCCGGGGATAGCGGATGGGAGCGCATGGTTCCGCCGGAAGTGGTCCAAATCATAAAGGAACGCGAATTCTTCGGCTACCGCGCGCCGGTCGCGGCGTAACTAACGATTGCGCATGCCTGGTAAATTCACGGGCGGAGCATGAAATAGGGTTAGAAAAAAATCCACGTCGGCACAGTTCCCGCTACATGAGACATCAGCATCATGGCCAGACGCGGAGATTCCGTTATCGGGATAGATTTAGGCAAGCATGTATTCAAAGGCGTCTCGCTGCGCCACAAGAGCGATTCCCGTCTTGTGCTGACGAACTTCGCTTCGCGCGAAGTACCGGAAGAATTCGGCACGACTGACCAGTTGGCGCAACAGCT
>QHRC01000161.1 GCA_003219995.1 Verrucomicrobiota bacterium | reverse complement strand
TGTCGATCTTTACGTCGGCGGAACCGAGCACGCAGTCTTGCATCTCCTTTATTCGCGCTTCTGGCACAAAGTCCTTTTCGATCTTGGCTACTTGTCCAAACCGGAGCCGTTTCAGCGTTTGGTGAACCAGGGCGTCATTCTCGGTGAAGATAATCAGAAAATGTCGAAGTCGCGCGGGAACATCGTCAATCCCGATGACGTGATCGATCAATACGGCGCCGATGCCTTTCGTTGTTACGAAATGTTCATGGGCCCGCTCGAGCAGATGAAGCCCTGGAGCATGCGTGGCGTGGAAGGAGTGTCGCGTTTTCTGGCGCGCGTCTGGCGATTGTTGATGCGCGAAAATCAGGCCGGTAAATGGGAATTGTCGCCTGCGGTGCAAGATGTCGATCTTACGAAGGACCAGCAGAAGATCCTGCATGCCACCATCAAAAAGGTGAGCGAAGACATCGAAGCACTTTCCTTTAACACTGCAATCTCGCAAATGATGATTTTTGTGAATGCGTTTACCAATGCGGAATCGATTCCCGTTTCGGCGGTGCGGGCGTTTTTGATTTTGCTCAATCCTTTCGCGCCCCACGTTACTTCTGAGCTTTGGGAACAAGTAAACGCCGGGTTTAAAGATGTTCGCGGCGACATCACGGACGAAAAGTGGCCGGCGTATGACGAACAGTTGCTGGTCGAGGACGAAGTCGAGATCGTGATGCAAATAAATGGCAAAGTGCGCGACCGAATGAAGATGTCGATCTCAGCGACGGAAGACGAAATGAAAGTGGCCGCGCTGGCGAATCCGAAGATTCAACATCTTATCGCCGGCAGCACGATCAGAAAAATTGTGGTCGTGCCGAAAAAACTCATCAATATCGTGATATGAGCTGGTTCAAAGATGTTTGGAAAGAGTTTAAGGAATTTGCGATCAAGGGGAGCGCGATCGATCTGGCCATCGGGGTGATCATCGGCGCGGCCTTCGGCGCGATCGTTACTTCATTGGTTAAAGACCTCATCATGCCGCCGATCAGCCTCCTTAGTGGCGGACTCGATTTCTCGAATAAATTTGTCGTGTTGCGCGCGGCGAAGGACGGCAGCGCAGTCTTTCATACACCGGCGGACGCGGCGAAAGTCGGCGCAATTACTTGGAATTACGGCAACTTCATCACGCTCGCGATCAATTTTCTCATTGTCGCAGCCGCAGTTTTCTTGCTCGTGCGCGGGATCAATAGGCTCAAGAGTTCGCCGCACGCAGAACCGGTCTCGAAGGAATGCCCTGCGTGCGCGATGACCATCCCGATCAAGGCGACGCGCTGTCCGCATTGCACAACGGACCTGACGGAAAGCGCGTCGCATTAGGCCGCCAGCTCGATTCGAACAAAATCGAACTTCGATCGCAAAAGCGCCATTCTTTCGATCAACTAGAACATTTCCTGCTGCAATAAGCTGGCCCGATGACGACAAGCGCCCAGCGAAGATCGACAATTGCCCGGCAAATTAGCGCTTGCCAGGTGGCGCATGGATGCTATTGAGGGCGCGGTGCTGCAAATGCCTAAACGCCTTAACCTTATCCTCACAGTAATTGTCGCCTGCTTCTTCGCCAGTTGCGCCCAGCAGCCGAAGTCAAAGCTAGTTTCCGTTGCCAGCGCGCGTCACATGCAAAAAGTGCGGACGACGGCTTATACGCATAGCGAAAGAGGCGGACGTCGCAACGCAGTGGGCGCTCGTTTGTCCAGTCGCCGCGTGATGAGTGCCGCGTCCGATTGGTCCCGCTTCCCGCTCGGCACGCGCTTCCGCATTGTCGATACAAGAGAAGAATACATAATCGACGATTATGGGACTGCTCTGATTGGAACGAGCACAATCGATTTGTATAAGCCGACCCGCTTGGAAATGAAACGTTGGGGCGTGCGCAATGTGGATATCGACATCCTTGGGTGGGGCTCAGACGAACAAAGCTTGAAAGTCCTCGGCCCGCGCACCAAGCATCGCTACGTCCGGCGGATGATCGCCGGGTTGCAGAAAAAGAAGCCCGCCTCTGCGCAGGTTTCCAATCCTGCGAAGATTTCCGCGCAGGCGTCCATTCGCACTATTGATTAACGGCCCGGCCTCGCGACTTTCCCGAGAATGAAAATTCTCGTTGTCGGCGGCGCTGGTTACATCGGCAGCATTTGTGCCGAGCTGCTTCTCGATCAAGGCCATGAGGTCGGCATCTTTGATAATCTCACCGAAGGCCATCGCCGCGCCGTTGATGCGCGGGCCGCCTTTATTGAAGGCGATCTCGCCGATCGACAAAAAATCGAGGCTGCGTTCTCGAAGACACGCCCCGACGCGGTCATGCATTTCGCTGCCAGCGCGCTGGTCGGCGAATCGATGCGCGATCCGTCAAAATATTTTCGCAACAACATCGCCAACGGCTTGAACCTTCTCGATGTTCTGGTCGCGACCGGCGTCCCGCGGATTATTTTTTCGTCGACCTGCGCGATATTTGGGCCGCCTGAGCGTTTGCCCATCGATGAAACGTTGCCGCCGCGTCCGATCAACCCCTACGGCGAGTCTAAGCTGGCCTTCGAGAAGATTTTGCGCTGGTACGACCAGATTCATGGTCTGAAATTTGTTTCGCTGCGCTATTTCAACGCCGCCGGCGCGTCGGCAAAATTCGGCGAAGACCATCGGCACGAAACGCATTTGGTTCCAAACGTGCTCAAGGTCGCGCTCGGACAGAAGCGGCACGTTGAGCTCTTCGGCACTGATTATGAGACACCGGATGGGACGTGCATCCGCGATTACATTCATATTGTCGATCTTGCGCGGGCGCATATTCTCGCGCTCAAATCTCCGAAAAGTGAATTTTACAATCTCGGCACAGGCGGCGGCTCAAGCGTGCTCGAGGTGATCGCAGCTTGCCGTAAGATCACCGGCCGCAAGATCGACATCGTGGAGAAGCCGCGCCGCCCCGGCGACCCGCCGCGGTTGATTGCCTCATCAGAAAAAATCAAACGCGAGCTTGGTTGGCAGCCGCAATTTCAATCGTTGGAGGCCATCATCGAGAACGCTTGGAAATGGCACGAGAAA
>QHRC01000160.1 GCA_003219995.1 Verrucomicrobiota bacterium | reverse complement strand
CGTAATAGACTGTCGCCGGTAAATCCGGTCGAACGGCCGACCAGGTAACGGTATTGCCTTCCGGATCAAGGATGGTCGTGTCTTTGCTATAGTAATACCTCACCGGCGCCGTATCGGTGGTTGTTCGGAATGTGATGTAATCCGAATCCGGTGTGTAAGCTGTGATAGTTCCTGTGCTGGTCGTGGTTGACGAAGTACTAGTCGTGCCAGTGGCAGCGTTCGTTGTCGTGCTGGTCGTGGTCTCCTGAGCCAGCGCCAGGCTAAGCGCTGCTGCGCAAGCCGCCCCGGCAACCAACATTTTCACTAATCTTGTTTCTTTCATGTTTGTCCTTT
>QHRC01000015.1 GCA_003219995.1 Verrucomicrobiota bacterium | reverse complement strand
GCTCCGCCCCTTCTTGTGTTCCCCTTCGCACCAGCGAAGTTCTGTTTCGTCATGGCAATTGTCCCCGAGCTCGTGCGAGTCGCCCCAAGCCTCTTTTTTTGGCAAAATTACGACCCGGCAGTTAAGGCCGATCTTTTTTCAACCGCCCTCGCCACACCCAACGGAAATCTCCTTGTCGATCCAATTCCGTTGCATGACTCTCAACTCCGTCTGCTCTCTCTCCACTGCTCTATCGCCGGTATCGTCGTTACAAATGCCAACCATCAACGCGCCGCAACCTCCTATTCCGACCGATTTTCGGCGCCGATCTTCGCACAGCGCGACGTCTTTCCAGACAAAAAACCATCGCGATTCGTCGAGATCGCAAGCGGTACGAAAATATGCGACGAACTGGAGGTGATCGCCATTAATGGCTCGGTGGCGGGCGAAATCGTGCTTTATCAGTCAGCAGATGGCGGCACGCTGATCACGGGGGATGCGCTGATCAACTTTGAGCCGTACGGTTTCGCTCTTCTTCCCCGCAAATATTGCGCGAATGAAAAGGAGATGCGGCAATCGCTGCGAAAACTCTTATTATATCAGGCGGAGCGGATTCTCTTCGCCCACGGCACGCCGATTCTCTCCGGCGCGAGCGCCCGTTTGCAACAATTGTTGGACGCCGATCCTTGAATCGCCGCATGAGTTCGCAAGATCGACAAGTTGAGACTGAGATTGCTTTCGGCAATTCACTGTCTCGTTTTTTCCGACTGATTCGATTTTCGCATACGGTTTTTGCGCTGCCTTTCGCGCTCGGCGCTCTGGTTGTCGCGGCCAATGGGCGATTGTCGCTGCGAGTATGCGTGCTCGTCCTCGCCTGCATGGTCTGCGCGCGCACCGCCGCCATGCTATTCAACCGGTTGATCGATTGGTCGCTGGATCAACGCAATCCACGAACCGCTTCGCGTCACTTGCTTGTCCCCAAAGCGGGTATTTTACTTTTGCTCGTCTTTAGTTCGGCTGGTTTTGTGACCGCGGCCGCGGCCATCAATCCGCTCACGTTTTTACTCTCGCCGCTTGCCCTCGCCATCGTGTTTTTCTATTCGCTCACCAAGCGCTTTACTGCCGCGACACATTTTTTTCTCGGGCTCGCCCTCGCCATTGCGCCGGTCGGCGCGTGGATCGCGCAAACCGGACACGTCGACCTTGCCCCGCTTGTTCTCGGCGCTGGAGTTGTTTGCTGGGTGGCGGGGTTCGATTTGATTTACGCGACGCAGGATTACGATTTTGACCGGAGGGAAGGAATTCGTTCGCTCGTTGTTAAGCTCGGGGTCGCGCGTGGGCTCCGCCTCGCCCAGTTGTTGCACACGATCGTCCTTGCCGCGCTGATCGGGTTCGGTTTTGCCGCCAGGCTCGGCCCGATTTATTACGGGGCGATGCCGCTTGTAGCCATGGCCCTCATTTACGAACATCGGAGTGCGCGTCATCTCGATGTCGCCGGGATCAATCGCGCTTTTTTTCAGAGCAACGCGTTTGTCAGCGCAGTTTTTCTGATCGCTGTCTGCGCGGATCAATTAGCCTAACAAATCACATCGCGTTCAATTGCGCGACCCGTCGGGCATGTCGCCCGCCTTCAAAAGGCGTTTCCAGCCACACCCGCACGATTTTGAGAGCAAGCTCTTCGGCAATCATGCGTTGCCCTATCGAAAGTACATTGGCGTCGTTATGCTGTCGGGAAAGGCGCGCCGTTTCTTCGTTCCAGCAAAGCGCACAGCGCACGCCGTGCACTTTGTTTGCCGCCATCGCTTCGCCATTGCCCGAGCCGCCGAAGACGACGCCGCGCTCGCATTCACCGTCCGCAACCGCTTCCGCCGCCGGTCGAATAAAAAGCGGATAATCGACCGGCTCCTCATTAAACGTGCCGAAATCCTTCACTTCGTGTCCAAGTGAACCAAGCAATCCTTTCACCTTCTCTTTGTAGCGAAAACCGGCGTGATCCGTGCCGAGCGAAATTTTCATCCTGCGACCTTGTTAACCAAGATAAGCCCACGTTGTCGAGGAGAACTACCTTTTGTCATTCCTCGACGCCGCTCGGAATGACAGAGACAGTTCTTCGCGATCCGAACGAGAAGATGATGCCGCCGAACCCGACGAAGCCGGCAGCTCCTTCAGCAGAAACGGAGCAATCGACGTAAGATTACCGACAGAAGGAGCTGGGCGACCCAGCTGATTGCTTCAATCGGCTGCCTTTTTGGCGAGAAGGGGTCGATCTTAGCCGCCGTGCAACTTTGCAAGTTGACTCCAGATCTCGCGTTCGCTCTCGGTTAATTTTTTCGGCACACTGACTTGCACGACAATGTAGAGGTCGCCACGTTTGCCCGAAATCCCGGGCAGACCTCGTTCACGCAACCGAAAACGCTGACCGCTTTGAGTACCAGGCGGAATCTTCAGACGCACGCTTCCTTCGAGGGTGGGCGCCTTTAATTCCGTTCCGAGCACCGCCTGCCACGGCGCGATCTTCGCCTCGTGAATCAAATCGCTTCCTTCGACTGAAAAATCGGGATGTCGCGCCAAACGAACCCGCAAAAACAGATCGCCACTTTTTCCTCCGCGCGCTCCCGCTTCACCCTGACCGGCGAGGCGGATGCGCTGGCCCTCATGAACGCCGCGCGGGATTTTCACCTGATAATTTTCAACCTTGTTCGAACCGGCGCGGCGCAGCGAAACCGTTCTTGTCGATCCATGCAACGCTTCTTCGAGTGTGACCATGATGTCCGCTTCGACGTCACTCCCGCGTTCCGTTGTCGCTTGACGTCCTCCGAAGCCGCCAAAAGCCGATCGACCGCGACCTCCGCCAAAAAATGTCTCGAAAAAATCGCTGAACCCGGTTCCACCGAATTCGAATTGCACCCCGTCGTTGTCGCCCCATCGATAAAACCCGCCGCCAGGCTGTTGTCCTCCCCATTGCGGCGGCGGCCGGAATCCCCCCGGCTGGTTCCAATCGGCGCCCAGTTGATCGTACTTTTTTCGCTTTACCGGATCGCTTAGGACTTCATATGCCTCATTGATCTGCTTGAATTTTTCTTCAGCGGTCTTTTTGTCTTTCGCCACATCGGGATGATGTTTGCGCGCCAGTTTGCGAAACGCGCTGCGAATCTCATCGTCCGTCGCCGTTTTCGATACGCCGAGCGTTTCGTAGTAATCTCTGAACTGCACCGCCATGACTCCGAATCTCTTCGCATGACTTGATCAGCGCAACTCTCGCGCGTGCCGTGGCCGCTGCCTGCTCGCGAACACTTTCGAAGTCCTGAGCGGACAAGGCGCTGATCCAGTTGCGCTCTACAGGGTTGTCGAAGAAACTTTGGCGATGCGCGACGTGGGAAAATTTTTGGTGATAATCGGCGCGGTCATTGCCCTGGCTGGCATCGTCCTGTGGAGCGGTTTTGGTCCGAAATGGCTCGGCCGTTTGCCCGGGTAACTCGGCGTTTTATTTTCCCATTGTCACCTGCATCGTCCTCAGCATTTTGCTCAGCTTGCTCTTGTCGATCTTCCGGCGTTGATCATTTTGCGAAATGATCGCCCGCTCGCGCATTCAAGCTCATCTCGACGATCACGTCACCCAGGTTCTCCAATGCCGGCGTTGCTCACGCATGCAATCGATGCCGGTCTCAGGCGGCGCGGTAGTGAGCGACGTGATGCTGATCGGCCAGGCGCCCGGGCCGCGAGAACCGGTCTTGCAAAGGCCATTCGCACACACCGCCGGCAAAACACTCTTCCGATGGTTCGAAGAATTCTGCGGGCTGAGCGAATCAATCGTCAGATCGACAATCTATTTCGCGGCCGTTTGTCGTTGTTTCCCAGGGAAATCTGCAGGCGGAACCGATCGCGTTCCAGCGCCGGATGAAATTCACAATTGTTCTTCCTGGATGAACAACGAAATCAAAATCCTGCGGCCTCAGCTCATCATTCCGGTGGGCAGACTGGCCATCGCTCAATTCATCGATTGCACAAAATTAGAAGAAGTCATCGGCCGCAAATTTCGAGTACAATGCGTGCAACACAGTTTCGATCTTATTCCGCTGCCACATCCCTCTGGCGCGTCGCCCTGGCACAAAGTTCTGCCCGGCAAAAAACTACTCTCGCGCGCGCTTAAGCTCGTCGCGCGCCATCCCGCAATTGTCGATCTTCGCATGTAGCGCCATCGCGCTGTCGCTACCTTGATGTCATTCCGAGCGAAGCGCAGCGTAGTCGAAGAATCCAGTAGCGCTACCTTCAAGGTTTCATTACGGGATGTCTCGACTTTCGCTCGACATGACAAAGGTCTTGATTCGGCATTTGTTGCTCATGCGTTTACGCGTGACTGTAGAATTTGTGTTTATTTATGGCTGAAAAATGAGCGCCGAAAAAATTCCAACGCGTGTTGAAATCCCCGAAAGAGACAAATGGGATTTGCGACATCTCTTTGTCGATGTCAGCAAATGGCGGGAAGATTTCGCGTGGGTGCAGCAGACCTATCCGCGGCTCCAGCAGTGGAAAGGCAAGGTCGGCGATTCGGCGAACAGCCTGGCCGGTTGTCTCGAATTTGAGAAGGCGCTCGAGACGAAAATCCAGCGCCTTTATCATTTTGCCTCGCTGCAATTGGCCGAAGACAGCACGAATCCCGATTATCTGGCACGCGTAGGACAGGTGCAGAATTTACTGACACGGATCGGCGAGGCGGGCGCGTTCATCGTTCCTGAGATTCAAGCGATCGATGACCAAAAGTTCGCCGAGTTCATGGCCGATCCTGCGCTCGCGGAATGGCCAGTCAAGCTGCATAAGATCCGCCGCATGAAACCGCATGTGCTCTCCGAACCGGAGGAACGATTGCTCGCCCTCGGCAGCGCCGCACTCGACGGCTACGACGACACCTTTTCGCAATTGACCGACGTGGACATGAAGTTCGGCATATTGACCGATGCGACCGGCCGCGAAAAACCGCTGACCCAAAGTTCGTTCGGCTCGTTTCTCGTGAAACGGGACGACGAGCTGCGCAAACGGGCTTTCCATCAATTCTACGCCGAATTTCAGGACCATCAGTACACGCTCGCCACCTCCCTCGCCTATTCGGTGAAAGCGGATGTTTTTCGTGCGCGCGCGCGCAACTATTCGTCCGCACTCGAAGCCACGCTTTTTCCAGACGATGTTCCGGTGGCCGTTTACGACAATCTTATTAAATCCGTTCGGTCGCATCTCGATCCACTCTTCCGCTACTTCGAATTACGCCGGCGCGTCCTCGGCCTGGATGAGCTTCATCATTACGATACTTACGTGCCGCTCGTTCTGGAAATTGAAACACACATCAGTTTTGATGAAGCGGTCGAGACGGTTCTCGCTGCGCTCGCGCCGCTCGGAAAAGAATATGTCGATCTTCTGGCCGAAGGTTTGCGCGGGCGCTGGTGCGATCGTTACGAAACCAAGTCCAAGCGCAGCGGCGCGTTCTCGTCCGGGAGTTATGGCGCCCCGCCTTACATCCTGATGAATTACAAGGAAGACGTCTTTGCCGATGTTTACACGCTCGCGCACGAAGCCGGCCACTCCATGCACAGCTGGCTTTCGCAAAAATCGCAGCCCTTTCAGGACTACGATTATCCGATTTTTCTGGCCGAGGTGGCATCGACCTTCAACGAGGAACTGCTGACGCATCATCTGCTAAAACAAACCAGCGATCCAAAAATGCGCGCTTACATCATCAACCGGCAAATCGACGACATCCGCGGCACGCTTTTTCGGCAGACGATGTTCGCCGAGTTCGAAAAAAACATTCACGCACTCGAGGAAAAGGGCGACGCGCTTACGCTCGACGTTTTCAAGTCGGAATATCACGAGATCCTCGCCGCTTACTTTGCGCAGAATTTCGTTTTCGATCCGCAGCTCGATCTCGAATGCTTGCGCATTCCGCATTTTTACAGCGCGTTTTACGTTTACAAATATGCCACTGGAATTTCCGCGGCAGTTGCCTTGTCCGAGCGCGTGCTGGCTGGCGAAACGGGAAGTGTCGAAGCCTATCTCGACTTTCTGTGTTCGGGCGGCTCAAGATTCCCGCTCGAAACATTGAATGCGGCAGGGGTGGACATGACCAAGCCCGCGCCGGTCGAAAGCACGCTCCGGTTGTTCGAGCAGCGTCTTGACGAATTGGAAGACCTTCTTCTGTAGCGGCGGTCTGCGACCGCCGGGCCGCGATGTATCCGGCGCTCATAGAGCGCCGCTACAGCGCGCGGCAGGGTTTTTGCTTAATCAAATGAACTGTGAACTTTCAATGGCAATTGCGGGCCGCTTGCGGTTACGCCGAACTCGGCATGACCCGTCAATCGGTTGCGGAATTGGACGCTATCGAAACCAACTTCCAGGAGCGGCCGGAACTCGTCTCCATCATTTGATGCATGAGAAAAAATGGAGGCGCGCCTTGATCGTCAGCCGCAAGCTTTGCCGTGTCGCGCCGGAGTGCGGCGCGGGATTTTTGCACGCCGGTTTTTGTCTGCACGAACTAGGCAAGACTGCTGAAGCTAAACGGCTTCTTCTCAAAGGTCCGGTCACGCTGCTAAAGGAGCCTATTTATTACTACAACATGGGATGCTACGACACGCTCCTCGGCAATGTCCACGCCGCCAAGGTGCATTTGCAAACCAGCTTCAAAATGGACGCGTCCTTCCGCGAGCTCGCGAAAAAAGATCCCGATCTAAAAGCAGTCCGGGCGCTGTTGTAATGTTGTAACGGCCGCTGTCCTTAGCGGCAGATTTTGCTTTGCGGCTGAGACAGCCGCCTCTACAGCTTCCAGATTAATGCAACTGGATGCGAGCAAACTTCGTCAGCGCATCACGCGGCTATTTGAAGAGAATTTTCAAAAGTTCGGCGACCTCGGCGCGGCCGTCTCGATCTGGCAAAACGGAAAAGCGCTTGTCGATCTTTATGGTGGATTTAAAGATGCACGCCGCCAAGAGCCATGGACAGACGATACGCTTGTCCTGATTTGGTCTGCCACCAAGGGGCTCGGCAGCGCCTGTGTTCTCCATGTTTTGCAGGAGCACAAGATCGATATCGAGCGTCGCGTCACGGAATTCTGGCCGGAGTTTGCTCAAGGCGGTAAGAAAAACATCACGCTCGCGCAATTGTTGTCGCACCAGGCCGGCCTGGCCGCACTGGATCGGAAAGTTGGTGTGCTCGATTATCCGGGCGTAATCGCCGCACTCGAAAAACAAAGGCCGCTTTGGCCGCCCGGAGCCGCGCACGCTTATCACGCGCGAACTTTCGGTTACCTTCTCGATGAGCTCGTTAGGCGAATCGCCGGCCAATCGTTAGGCGAATACTGGCGAGAAATATTTGCCGAACCGCTGGATCTCGATCTTTGGATCGGACTGCCGGAAAAAGAGAATTCTCGCGTCGCCACGATGTATGCGCCGAAGGCCGGAAAACCGACCGAGCTGAAACAGTTCTATGCCGATCTAACGACGCCAGGGACTCTCGCGCACCGGTCCTTTTCTTCACCGCGCGGGTTGCATGCGATCAGCGCGATGAACGATCCGGCAATCCGTGCCCAGTCGTTTGTTTCTTTTGGCGGAATCGGCAGCGCTAATTCGCTGGCGAAATTTTATGCAATGCTGGCACATGGCGGCCAATCCGACGGCCGGATATTTTTCGCCGAGAAGACAATGCGCTGGATGAGGACAACGCTGACCGATGGGATCGACCGCGTTTTTCAAACACCGACAGCGTTCTCCGCCGGTTTCATGAAAGATTCAAAGCAATCAACGCGACCGATTTTTGGAAGATCGGCATTCGCTTTTGGGCACCCGGGAGCAGGCGGAAGCCATGCTTTCGCCGATCCGAGAAATAAAATCAGTTTCGCCTACGTCATGAACCAAATGGAGCAATCGAACGAGAAATCGTTGCGGCTGGTGGAGGCGATTTATCGGTAGCGGCGGTCTATGACCGCCGAATAGTGCGACGCTCATAGAGCGCCGCCACAGCAATTATTCCCCGATAATCGTGACGGAAATCTTCCGCCGATGCGCCGCGCGCCGGTGTTCGAAGAGAAAAATTCCCTGCCAGGTGCCGAGCTGCATTTTTCCATCGATAATCGGCACGGTCTCGCTCGTTCGCGTCAGCACCATCCGAATGTGTGAAGTGCTGTCGTCCGGGCCCTCTGTCGTGTGCACGAAGTAATCGGAATCTTCCGGCACGAGCCGCTCGAAAAACTCCTCCAGATCTTTTCTGGCTGTCGGATCGGCATTCTCCATCACAATAAGGCTGCAACTGGTGTGCTGGACGAAAACTGTGACGGTCCCGTTGCGCACGCCGCATTTGTCGATCTTCGCCTGCACGTCGCTGGTGACTTCATAGGTGCCCTTGCCGTCGGTGCGAACGTTGAATTGGTCTTGATGAACGTGCACAGATCAAATGGCCCGCGTTACGGATTCGCCTCCGGCGGTTGATAAAGATCCGGGATCGCCGCAATGAGAGAAGTTGGCAACGCCCTGAGTTTTAGTTGTTCGGTGAGAAATTGAATGCGGTCGCGGCGGGCCTCAGCGTTGAGTGCGTGGGGCGCGTCGTAAATCTTGAGGCGTTTTGGTTCACTGACGATCTTTTCATATTCGCGGATGTGTTGCGCCGTAAAATACTTCTCCTTGCCGTATTGGAGAAAAACAAAGGCCGGGCCGGCGTGCGCGACATACTTGCCCGGATTGATCCAGGCGTACTTCTTCACGAAAGCGTCGTATTTTTCCGGCCCGACTTTCAGCCGATGTTCCTGCTCTTCTTTTGATTGAAGATCGACTTCATCCGACAATGATCCAGCCATCAACACGAATGCTTTGAATCGGCGATCCGTTCCGCTCAGAATCGCTCCGGCCGAAGCATGGTAACTGTGGCCGACAAATGCGATCCGCTTCGGGTCCACGTCCCCGCGCGCGAGCAGCAGATCAATCCCGCGACGTATATCAACCACCGCCTGCACCATATCAGTAATCTGTTGCTCGTTCAGCGGTTCGTTTCTCGCAACGTGACCCGGACGCGCGATTGGCCCATCGGGCAAAAGCGACACGACTCCCGCCTGCGCCAGCACAATCGCTTCATCGAGAAACTCTTTCCGATTGCGCATCGGCGAGTTCTCCCAATACCAATGGCCCCAAATCACAGCCGGGAACGGTCCTTTTTCTTTCGGCACCACGAGGTAAGCAGGCACAACACCACCTTTCGGACTGGCATACGTGATGTCGTAGATACTCGCGCGCTCCCGCTCCTCGGTGCCGATCTGCTTTAATTCGATCGGTACCTTTTGATCGTAATCAAAATGACGAACCATCTCGGCATCTTGCCCGAGCGAGCGCGCTGTCCCGGCGAGAACAATTCCGATCCGAAGAATCAGTCGAGAAATGACGAACAATCGCTTCATGGCCGCAACATCCGCGAGGTCAGATTTGCCAGCAAATGCAGAGTCGCAAGTGAACTGACTCCGCCGGTCGAGCCAGTCGCGCGTTGATCTTTCGCCCGGCCGTGCGCTAGTAAGTTGTCGATGCAGGGCGATCTCGAGCGCGTTTTGTTTGACGAGAGGGCGATTGTCCGCCGGCTGGACGAAATCGCCGCGCAAATTTCAAACGATTACCGTGATCGCGAATTGACCGTGATCGCCGTCTTAACCGGGAGTTTGGTTTTTATGGCGGATTTGATGCGACGAATTTCGCTGCCGCTGAAATTGGACTGTCTGAGCGTGGCGAGTTACCACGGAAAAACCGAGCCAAGCGGCGAGGTTATTTTCAAACAGATCGCGCCGCCGGACGTGAAAGATCGACATATTCTTATTCTCGACGACATTCTGGATAGCGGTCACACCCTCGCCGCCATTCGCGAAAAACTTGAAACAGCGAAACCGCGCAGCATTCGCGTGTGCGTTTTACTGAGTAAAAAGAAACGTCGCGCGCGCCACGTCGATGCCGATTACGTCGGCTTTGAGATCGAGGACGAATTTGTGGTTGGCTATGGCCTGGATTTTATGGAGCGCTATCGCAATTTGTCGTGCATCGGCGTCTTGCGAAAGGAATTGATCGCGCCATCGAACTGACCGGCGATGAAAGTGCGCGTGCAATTTTATTCGCAGTTGCGGGACGTGGCCGGGGCGCCCGAGTTGATTGTCGATCTTGCGGAGGGAGGGACGGTCACGGACTTGCTGGGAAAGATTTACGCGAAGGTCCCCGCGTTGCGTTCGCGAGACAAAAGTATTCTGGTGGGCGCGGGTGTGGAATTCGTCGATCGCAATTACAAAGTTCAACCGACCGACGAGATTTCCATCATGCCGCCTGTCCAAGGCGGATGACTCCCTGCTATTAACAGGAAGAGATTTCTCGACTTCGCTCGAAATGACAAAGATGCCACCCGTGCAGGGCGGGTCAGGCCGGAAGACAAAGGTCAGAAATCAGAGGTCAAATTCAGTCGCGGAAGTTTTTGAAATTCGTCGCGACGCCAAAATCGCGGCTGCGGACGAATTGGATGACGGTTTGGAGTTCGTCCTTCTTTTTTCCGGTGATGCGAATTTGTCGATCCTGCAATTGGCTTTGCACTTTGAACCCTTGCGACTTGATGGCCTGGATAATCTCTTTGGCTTTGTTGCCTTCGAGCCCTTGATGAATTTTTAATTCCTGTCGCGCGTGGCCCAGCGGTGAGATGGCCGGCTCGACTTGCTCGACATTGCGAAGATCGACCCCGCGCTTGGAAAGCTTGCCGATGACAATTTCGCGCAGGCCGCGCAACCGCGCCCCATCTTCCGCCGTCAGCGTGATCTTGTCTGTCTCATAAAGAATTTCAGCGGTGACGCCTTTGAAATCGAAACGGGCAGCGAGTTCTTTGCGCGCCTGGTTGAGGGCGTTATCAATCTCCTGCTTCTCTATTTCGGAAACGATGTCGAAGGAAGGCATTTGCGATATCGAACCTGTCCTTAAGGATTTATCTCGACGATTTTGACGTTCCCCTGCGTCGCGCGAATTTTGATATCGGGCCCGAGGTTCGCGCCGATGCGTGTGTCGATCTTGGGGACCTGGCCATTTCGCTGTTTCTGATCGGTAAAATCGCTCGCCACTTTGCCGGTGAGAGATTCCGCGAGCAAATGAAATGAGGCATCGCCAGGGATGAAGGCGCGGACGCTTCCCCGCGCGATTTGCGCGTCAATCGAAAATGACCGCTGCTCCCACCAATCGTAGCCGAGGTCGAGCCCTCCGTTGTTTACGGTGAGGCGCAGATTGCCAAAACAATTGTGCGCATAGAGTCGCCCAGTGGTGAGGCTGGCGTCCACACTTCCGCCGCGGATGCCGTCGATTGACACTTCGCCATTAATCAATTCCACACGTGTTATCTTCGACGTTTCCGGAACGATAATGGTGTAATCGACCGTAGCGGAGCGATCGAAAAGCCCCCAGCGCGGCATCGGCGGAAAATTCGTTTCAATTGAAACAGAGTCCGGCTGCACCGAAATATCGACTGCAATTTTGTTCAGCCGATCCGTGGAGTAGGCCTTTTTGATCGCTTGCACTTTTATTTCCGGTTCGCCCCAGCCGTAGATTCGAATCGAGCCGTCGCGTTTGCGAATGCTGTAATTTACGGACGGGTCCACCGCATAGATTTTTTCAGTTGTTTGCTCCAGTGGTTGTTCGATCGATTCACCGCAACCAGATAAAAGCGCGCACAACAATGGGACCAATTGCAGAGAGCGGCTCATGTTCACCCCGACTTGGCGCGCGAGGCCCGCGCTCAAAGATAGCCGAGCACGTGGAGGAAATGGATTGCCGCGACCGCACTAATTGCAATCGCGAGCGCGGCTGTCGCCATGATAAGAACAAAAAGCGCGGCTTCAGTTACGAAGTTGTATCGCGCCTCGTTCCGGAAATAGTCGCGGCTGATATTACGAAAAGACGGCCCCGGAACATTTCCGCAAGGACCACCGTAATCGGCATAGAACGGCGCCTGATAATTGCAATCAATGATCCGGCTGAGGCGCGAAAACCGCTCGCCGCGATGGCGTGTTGCATCGGCCGGAGCAGTTGGTTTCATAACTTTGGTTGACTACTCTTTTCGGTAAGATGCGTTCCGCATCCCATCGGATTCAAATAGTTTTCTGTGACCCTGTCAATTACCTCGGCGCCAAACAGAACACGATCGCGTCCGGCCCAGTTCTTAAAAACCAAGGGGCAGCGAATACGGTTTGCCTCCGCGTCACTCGCTTTTTACTATCGGTCGAGTAATCGGCTGAATTGTGCCAAGACTGTCTCGATCCTGGTGGGATTGGCTGTTCGCTATCGCGGCGATCGCTGGCGCAAGCGTTCTGGTTCTGATTTCGCTCCATAATTTTCCAAGCGAAGCGCAACCGCCGCAGAACCGCCCGATCAAATCGCAGATTGCCGACTACGTCAGCTCGGACACGTGCCGCTCGTGTCATTCCGGAAATTACGAGACCTGGCATGCGTCGTATCACCGCACGATGACGCAGGTGGCGACGCCAGCCAGTTTGCCTCAGGACATGGACCAACTCCAAATCACATTGGCTGGGACCGAATACAAAGTCGAACGCCGCGCCGACGCGTTCTTTGTCCGCAAGCGGCGGGAAGGCGCTGGCTACGGTGACGGGCAACAAATCGTGCTCGTGACCGGCTCCCACACTTTGCAAATCCCGTGGCTGGAGACCGGCCAAGGCCGCACCCTCGAGCAATTTCCCTTCGCTTACATCGTCGCCGAAAAAATGTGGGCGCCAGTCAGTCAGACGTTCCTGATTCCGCCGGACCTGAAGGAATATTATTCAATCGGGGCATGGAACGGCGCCTGCATGGACTGCCACGTGACGCAAGGCCAGTCGCGTTTTGTTGAAGGCAACCGGTGGGACTCGCGGGTCGCGGAATTCGGGATTGCGTGCGAAGCCTGCCACAGTGAAGGGGCGGAGCACATCGCGCTCAATCGTAATCCCGTGCGGCGTTTCAAGATCCATCTCACGAACAGATCCGATCCGAGCATTACGAATCCCGCGCGTTTGAAAGCGCCGGACTCGGCGCTCGATTGCGGCAATTGCCACAGCGTTTGGGCTTTCAACAACATGACCGACAAAATCGATTTTAATCGGCAGGGCTCCGGCTTCCGTCCCGGACAACACGATTTGGCCGAGCGTTTCGTCGTGCAACCGAACGCGCAGGATCATAGCGAACAGAAGGATTTTATTCGCCGGACCGAACCTGATTTTTTCAGCAATCGGTTTTGGGGCGACGGCATGATTCGGGTCACGGGCCGGGAGCTCAACGGCGTGCAAGCCTCACCTTGTTTTCGCGGCGGCCAATTTTCCTGCATCTCCTGCCATGAAATGCATCGCTATCCGGACGAACCGGCGGCGGTGAAAAACTGGGCGCGAAATGGGCAATTAAAGCCGCGGATGGAATCCGACCAGGCCTGTCTGCAATGCCACACCGACATGAAGGCAAGACTCGTCGCTCATACGCATCACGCCGCCGAGTCCTCTGGCAGCCGCTGTTATAACTGTCACATGCCAAACACAACATTTGGCTTGCTCCACGCCATGCGCAGCCATCAAGTGTCCTCGCCCACCGCACGTGAAAGCATCGACTACGGACGGCCGAACGCCTGTAATCTTTGTCATCTCGACCGAACGCTATCGTGGACTGCGGAAACACTTCACGAATGGTATAACCAGCCTGTGCCAAATTTGTCCCAAGACGACCAAACCATTGCCGCAGCTGTGCAGTGGCTCGTGAAAGGCGACGCCGGCCAGCGCGCGCTCATCGCCTGGGGCCTCGGCTGGGAACCGGCACAAAAAATCTCGGGACGCGATTGGTTTTATCCTTATCTCATCTACAGCATGACCGATCCGTATGCCGCGGTTCGTTTCGACGCGTGGAAATCGCTGCAAACGCTGCCCGGTTTCGCAAATTTTTCTTTTAACTACACTGGGGCCGATCGCGTTCTCAACGAAACAATCGCGCGTGCTTACGAAAAATGGTTGCGCGAAGTCCGCTCGCCGGGCGCAACGTACCGGCCGGAGACGCTGCTCGATTCTAATGGCAGTTTACAAAAGGATATTTTCCAACGGCTCCAAAGTGAGCGCGACGATAAGCGGATCATTCTATCGGAATAATGCAGCCTCCTGCCCGCACTCAGACTACCAAGAAAGCCGACCGAAATCTGCGCTTCGGCTGGTGGTCGCTTCTTATTTTCCTTTTGTTCGGCGGTGCGCTCGAAACAATGCACGGTTTTAAGATTGGCTGGTACCTCGATGTCGGCAATGAGGTGCGGCGATTGATGTTCACTCTCGCGCACGCTCACGGCACGCTCCTCGCGCTGGTCAACATCGCCGCTGGACTGACTGCACGCAGTGTTGTGCGCTTTGACCTGCGGTTATCGATTTCATTGGCATTGATTTGGGCGGCCATTCTTCTCCCCGCCGGATTTTTTCTCGGAGGAATCGTGATCTACGGTGGCGACCCCGGCCTCGGTGTATGGCTTGTCCCGGTGGGAGCGGTTCTACTTTTCTACAGCGTCGCGCGCATTGCGCTCGATCTCTCGAGGCTCAAGTAGGGTTTTACTCACACCCAAAGTGTGCGGTCGAACGTGCGATACTGAATCGCTTCGCTTACGTGTTCCGCTGCAATGCTCGTAGCGTCGTCCAGATCGGCGATTGTGCGCGAGACTTTCAGGATGCGATCGTAAGCGCGGGCGCTTAGATTCAATTCGTTCATCGCGACGCGGATGAGGTCCTGCGAATCCTGGTCGAGCTTGCAATGCTGTTTGAGCAGCCGGGTTGTCATTCGCGCGTTACAATTTGTTTTCGCCTCGCGGGCAAATCGCTTTTGCTGGCGTTCACGCGCACAGGCGGCACGCTCACGAATCGCGCTGGAAGGTTCCTCGGCCCGCTCGCTTGCCACGTCGCGATATTCGACCGCCGGTACTTCGATGTGCAGATCGATCCGATCGAGCAACGGGCCGGAAATGCGCTGGCGATAACGCTGCACCTGCACCGGACCGCAGCGGCATTCGCGTTTCAAATCGCCGAAATATCCGCACGGGCAGGGATTCATCGCCGCCACCAGCATGAATTCGCTCGGAAACGTCAGGCTGCCGGCCGCGCGTGAAATCGTGACTTTGCCATCTTCCAGCGGCTGGCGCATCACTTCCAGGGCCGATCTCTTGAATTCGGGCAACTCATCGAGAAAAAGAACGCCGTTGTGCGCCATGCTCACTTCGCCGGGGTTTGGAAACGCACCGCCGCCGAGCAGACCGATATCGCTGATCGTGTGATGCGGCGAACGAAACGGTCGTGTCGCGACAAACGATTTCTCGCCATCAAGCAGTCCGGCGATGCTATGGATTTTGGTCGTCTCGATCGCTTCCTCGAGCGACATCGGCGGAATGATGGTGGCGATGCGTTTGGAAAGCATCGATTTGCCGGAGCCGGGCGGCCCGATCATCAAGATATTATGACCGCCGGCCACCGCCACTTCGATCGCGCGCTTGACGTGGCCCTGGCCTTTCACATCGCTAAAATCGACATCGTAACTTTGGTGCGTCGCGAAAAACGCACTCAGATCGCCGCGCGCGGGAAGGAGCGGAATTTCGCCGCGCAGGAATTGAAACGTCTGCCGCAAATTTTGCACGCCATAGATATCGATCTTGTTGACCATGGCGGCTTCTTGCGCGTTCACTTCCGGCACGAACAGAGCATGTTTACCGCGCCGTCGCGCTTCCAACGCCACCGGCAGCACGCCTTTGACCGCACGGACTGCGCCATCCAACGCCAGTTCGCCCACGAAACTGAATTTCTCAAACGTGGATGTGTCGATCTCCTCGCTCACCGCGATCATGCCCAGCGCAATGGGCAGATCGAAGCTCGGGCCTTCTTTCTTAATGTCGGCAGGTGCGAGATTGATCGTCGTCCGGCCGCGCGGCCAGAAGTAGCCGCTGTTGCTCACCGCCGTCGTGACGCGATCGCGGCTTTCCTTGACCGCCGCGTCGGGCAAACCAACGACGACAATCACCGGATGACCGCCGCTGGCATTTACTTCAATTTCAACTTCGTAAGCATCTACTCCGTAAACCGCTGCGGAATAAATTTTGGCAAACATCGCGGGCTAGGTTGGCAAAGATGGGACGGGAGGAAAAGGCGCAATTAAAGCCGCGAGATTGGCGTAACGGGCATCTGCCGGCCCACCGAGATTCGAAATAATTTATACGAAACAATGAACATCTAGGCGGCGGAGGTCGTCTTTTTTTTATTCAAGCCTTCGTTTCAAGGGATCGACGCGATTTGTCCCGCAAACAAGCGACCGTCGCCCCATTTAGAAGGAGAAGGCGAGGTCGCGCGCGGAAAATCCGTTCGATCGGCGAAGGTGAAGGACAAGACCACAATGGAGGGAAATTATGAAAATATCTAGGGAGGCAAAACTGGGGCTTGCCGTGGCGGCAGGTTTTATTTCGTTGTCGACGTACGTAATGGCTCAGGGCCACAGCGGCGGCGGAACCGGCGGGCCAAATGGGTACGGCCCGACAAATAATCCAGGGCTGAGCCACATGAGCTCGCAAGGTTTATCCAGCTCCGAGTTCGGCCGAACCAACGCGGAAGATAGCTCATCGCCAACCACGACCGAGGAAACGACGACCACTACCAAAAAGGGCAAAAAGAAAACCACCACCAGGGGCAAATCCAGCTCGTCTCATCGGATGAGCCCACGCCCAAGCGCAAGTCCGTAATGAACGTCAACGAGACATAAGCAAAGCAGTTCGCGAGTGGATTCCACTCGCGAATAGCTTGCAAATCAACCGAAACGAACGGCGGCAGATGAAGGATCACTTCACTGCCGCTATTTCGTTTCGCCGAGGTCCACCTCTGACCTCTGGTCTTTGGCCTACGGTGTCGCCGACGGCGACTCGGTAGCCGATGGCGACTCCTCAGCGGCCGCTTTCTTCTTCGCGGATTTTTTCGGGGACGCTGTTGGGGAAGGCGACTCTTCGGTGGTCGTCGCCGTTTTCTTCGCAGACGTCTTTTTCTTAGTGGTGGTGCCGGCGTGAGTTGTCGTAGCGGTGCTCGAAGTTGCCGCGGTCGTTTCTTCCTTCTTTTGTGCTTGGCAGGAAGTGAAAAACGCGACAGTCGCGAGGGCTGTGATCAACGATAAGACAGATATTTTCATAGGATTTGTTAGGCTTAACGCTCCAGAATGTTCAGACCCAGCCGCAAGCGCAAGCAATTAAATTGCAATTCTTTCTTTGCAATTTGGTCGCGGATTCGGCCTTCCTCTTTTCGCTTTCCGACTCCGCCCACGAGTCACTCGTCACTGATCACTTCTGCGATCTTTAGGCCGCCTTCTTCGTTTTTACGACTTTCTTAATCGCGATGATCCCGGGAAATTGCACTACCTCCGCGGGATGGCCCCCGTTCTGACCGAAAGTCGACTCGTAGGTCAGCTTTTGGTTGATGATTTCGGTTAAAGCAATATCGGCGTGCCCAAGCCCAAGCGCATGTTCCACGAGCGGACGATGACCGAGACAAAGCTGTCGAACACGGCGCGAGACTATGTTCACCAGAATTTGATGATTGGGAATTATTTCGGAGGCGGTTTTGACGAGTTCGGCTTTCATAATTGATTGATCTCTTTTTGTGTTTCGCTTGTCACTCGTCACCCGCCACTTGTCACTTTCGTTAAAAAATGCCAACGATGGATTAACTCGCAAAGATTCCGGAACTTGCGGTTGTTGTTCCAAGAAACCGTTTCAGAGAAACTTGGCCCACTATCGTCCCTAAAAGAGATATCACAACCGCAATTTCCAGACTGACCATATTAGATTCCCGTGACTCGGAAAAAACCGGGTAAAATCAAAACCCGAAAGCCAGCCGGCCGGATCGAAGTCCGCAAGTCCGGCGTGCATGGTCGCGGAGTGTACGCGACCAAACCGATCTCCAAAGGCGCCCGGATCATCGAATACACCGGAAAACGGGTTTTGTGGGAGGAAGTCCCGAACGATCTCAACGACCCGCACACATTCTTGTTCGGCCTCGACAATGGAAAGGATGTGATCGACCCGACGACAGGCGGAAACGAAGCGCGCTGGATCAATCATTCGTGCGATCCAAACTGCGAAGCCATCGAAGAGAACGGGCGAGTTTTCATTTACGCATTGCGCAATTTGCGGCCGGGCGAAGAGCTTTTTTACGACTACGCCCTGCAGGTGGACGAACCGATCACCAGTGAGGTGGCGGAAGAATCGAGATGTTTCTGTCGAACCTCGCGTTGCCGCGGCACCATGCTCGAGGCAAAAAGCTGACCTCTGTCCCCCTGACTTCTGTCCTCTGCTCTCTGTCCTCTTAACTGCCTCCCTTGGCTCGCCGTTCACTCGCGAAAACTTTCGGATTACCCTCGACGAGGCGGCTATCCACTCGTTACTTGTTTGCCTTTTCTCCTTTCCAATTTCCGTTTTCTCCTTTTCAATCCCTGCCTATGAAAATTCTTCTTGCCGGTGTTTTGGGCGGCATCGTCATGTTTATCTGGACGTCGATCGCGCATATGTTTCTGCCGCTGGGCCAAGTAGGCATCCGTGAAATTCCCAATGAAGCGGCTGTGCTCGATGCGATGAAGTCGAACATTGGCGAAAATCGCGGCCTTTATATTTTTCCGGGGGCCGGTCTCGGCCCGAACGCGACCCGGGAGCAGAAACAAGAAGCGATGAAACACATGAACGAAAAACTCGCGACCAATCCATCGGGCATTTTCATGTATTATCCGCCCGGCCGGGCCTTCAGCCTGGGCAAATCGTTGGGCATTGAATTCGCCACCGAACTTCTCGAATCGATCCTCGTTGTCTTCCTTCTCGCTCAGACCCGGATCGACAATTTCATCGGGCGCGTCGGCTTTGTTTTTGTCGCCGGAATTCTTGCCGCTATCGCGACCAACGTTTCCTACTGGAACTGGTACGGCTTCCCGAAAAGATACACCGCCGCCTACATGTTCATCCAAATCATTGGCTTCTTGTGCGTCGGGTTGGTCGCCGGCTTGGCGCTAAGAAAGAGCCCGCCAGCAACTGCCGCAACTGCCGCGTGACTCTGCTTGCCGGGCAATGATGTTGACGTAGGCGGACCTCTGTCTTCCTTTGCACGCCGTAGCCTCGGCGAGGCGGTTGACTTCTGATGTCGTCCTCGCATTTCGAAATGGTTGTCCCGGTGGTTGCGGCCGACATCGACGAGCAAAATCACATCAACAACACGGTTTACCTGCGGTGGATCCAGGATGTTGCCACTGCGCATTGGCGAGCGATCGCCAGTCGCCAGGCGCAGGACACAATCGGCTGGATCGTGTTGCGCCACGAGATCGACTACAAGGCGCCGGCCACGCTTGGCGACAAAATCCTGCTTCGCACATGGGTGGGCAAAGCCAGCCGGCTCACCTTCGAACGATTTACCGAAATCCGGCGCAAGAGCGATGGCCGCCTCTTGTCGCAAGCGCGCACGCTCTGGTGTCCCATCAACGCTCAAACTGGCCGGCCGATGCGCGTCGCAGCGGAAGTGCGCACGCAATTCTCAACCTGATATACAGGAACGTTAGAAGGAAGAATTAAGAAGTTTTCCTTTGAATCAGACCGTAAAGAACCTCGCTTTTGGAATCGGCGGAACACTGCCGTTTCTCGCGCTCGTCATCT
>QHRC01000159.1 GCA_003219995.1 Verrucomicrobiota bacterium | reverse complement strand
TGCGGACGCGGCGAATTGCTTGAGAGATTTCTACGCTCGCTTTCATTTGAGCTGACTGATGCGCAAAGAAAAGTGATTGCTGAGATTCGGCGCGATCTTGGCACGAATGTTCCGATGAATCGGCTGCTGCAAGGCGACGTCGGCTCAGGCAAAACCGTCGTGGCGATCGCGGCGATCCTGCTCGCGATTGAAGCCAATTGTCAGGCCGCGTTTATGGCGCCGACTCAAATTTTGGCCGAGCAACATTATGCGGTGCTGCGGCGCTGGCTCGAACCGCTCGGCGTTCGATTGTCGATTCGAACAGGGGCGCGTCAGGAAGAGAACGGACCGCTGCCGTTGTTTAGCCGGGGCAGCAGCACGCAAGACGCTTGCACCACCCGAACGCACGACGCCGCGCCCGATGTCATCATTGGCACGCACGCGCTGCTCTATGACACAGTTTCGTTTTCCAATCTCGGGTTGGTGGTCATCGACGAGCAACATAAGTTCGGCGTCGCCCAACGGGCCCGATTGACCGCGCGCGAACCGGCCCCGGACGTGTTGGTGATGACGGCCACGCCGATCCCACGCACATTAACAATGACGGTGTACGGCGATCTCGATGTTTCGGTAATCGATGAGATGCCGCGTAATCGCGGAAAAATAATCACCGCGGTGCGCGATGAATCCAAGCTTGGCGAAGTGTTGGGATTCTTGCGGACGCAGTTGGAAGCGGGACGCCAAGTTTACGTGATTTATCCGTTGATCGACGAAAGCGAGAAGCTGGACGTAAAAGCGGCGGCCACGGAATACGACTTGTGGCGCGAAAGGCTGCATCCGTTTCGTTGCGAATTGTTACATGGCCGTATCCCGTCGGCAGAGAAACAGGAGATCATGGAACGCTTTCGCTGCGGCGGGACGCGGGTGTTGATCAGCACGACGGTGATCGAGGTCGGTGTCGATGTTGCCAACGCCGCTGTTATGCTCGTCGAGAATGCAGAGCGTTTTGGGCTCGCCCAGCCTCATCAACTTCGCGGACGGATCGGTCGCGGCGAGCACAAGTCGTTTTGCATTTTGCTCAGCTCAGATCAGTCGAAGGAGACAGCGACAAAACTGGCGGTTTTGGAAAAAACCGTTGATGGCTTCAAGGTGGCGGAAGCCGATTGGGATTTGCGGGGACCTGGTGATTTACTGGGCACGGCGCAAAGCGGTTTGCCCGCGCTAAAAATTGGCAGCTTGAAGAGCGATGCGCAATTGATGCGGCGTGCGCGCGCTGCGGCGATGTCGATCTTTATGGCCGATCCACGGCTGGAGCTGACTGAGAATCAACGTTTCCGAAATTTGGTTGTCGAACAAGAGGGACGCACTTTTTCGAACGTTAGCTGATGAAAAATCTCGCGAAATTTTTGCTTTTTGTCCTGCTCGTAAGCGCGGGAATTTCGTTACTGTACGATTACCGTCTTCGGCATGGAGATTTGAATTTGCTCCCGGCGCGCACCCCGGAGAAATACACGCTTGCCTCCGCGCCAACGGTGGATCCCAAACAAGTCGCATCGCTCGAAGCGTTAAATCGAGAACGGCGCGCGTTGGTCAGCAGTGTGATTCCGTCCGTCGTCGCGGTCAAGACATCGAAGAAAATCGGTGTCCGGCGGCAATACGGACTCGACCCCTTTGAGTTTTTCTTTCGCAACCAGCAGCGCGCCTTTCGCAATCCAAACGAGGAAGCACTCGTGCAAAACTCGCTCGGTTCCGGCGTGATCGTGACGAATGAAGGTCACATCATCACGAATAATCACGTTGTCGATCAAGTGGATGAGATCGAAGTGCAATTGAGCGACGGGCGAACGAAAAAGGCGCGCTTGGTGGGCGCCGATTCTCAGGTCGATCTGGCTGTATTGAAGATCGACGATCCTGGTGTTAAACCGCTTAAGCTGGCCGATTCGGACACGGTGCAGGCTGGCGATTTTGTCCTCGCGATCGGGAATCCGTTTGGATTCGAAGAGACAGTGACCGACGGAATTATTAGTTCGAAAGGACGGCCGAACCGGACGGACGTGTTTGGCGATCTGCTGCAAACGAATGCGGCGATCAATCCTGGAAATAGCGGTGGGCCGTTGATTAATCTTCGCGGCGAGGTCGTTGGGATCAACGCGGCGATCATCTCACGAAGTGGCGGCTCGCAGGGGATAGGTTTTGCAATTCCGTCAAACACCGTAAGGATGGCGATCGAGAGTCTCTTGAAGCAGGGACGAATCATCCGCGGTTATCTCGGGATTCGAGCGCGGGCCCTTCAGCCCGGCCAGAATGGGACGGAAAGCGAAGGGGTCGTTGTCGATGAAGTCATACCGGGATCGCCGGCTGCGCAGGCGCAACTGCAAAAGGGCGATACACTCCGTAAATTCAATGGCCATGAAGTAAAAAGCTTTCCCGCTCTGCGCAGCTTGGTCGCGCAGGCTGAGTTGAATAAAAAGGTCGATTTGGAAATTGTCCGCGACGGCAAATCAATGAAGATGACGACTGAGCTCAAGGAGCAGCCGGTTGATTACCAAAATCGCCTAGCGCCTCAACAAGCTCAGCCGGAGCAGCCGCCCACGCCGAACGATCGAGGCGAGGCCGCTGGCGCTCTTGCGTCAATTCAAGTGAGCGACCTGACGCCAGACATGGTACGTCAGCTCGACCTGCCAAATAATGTCAGAGGTGTTGTTGTCACAAAAGTCGAACCCGATAGCGGGGTGGCCGAATTACAAAAGGGCGACGTGATCGAGGAAATCAATCAGCAACCGGTCGCTTCCGTTTCTGATTACCAGAAAATTATCGCTTCGCTCGATCCGTCTCAGAGCCAGGTCCTCTCGGTCTGTCGGCATCGCATGCGATCGTTCCTGGTTTTGCGGCCGCGGTAAATTGGCATCGGTAAAGCGGGTCGTTGCGACCTCATTAACGGACACGCGCGCTTCGTGTGCATCTTTCGAATTATGAAATGAATAAACCGCGAGGCGCGGAAGTCTAACGCCTCAAATCCTTAATGTTCTAATGATATGAAACGACTACTTCTTGCGTTAACGATAGTTGCTTTATTTGTGCCAACTGCGCGTCAGGCAGCGGCAGCCGACGTCTCGGTCGATTTTTTCTATAATAACCTGAGCGGCGGGAACTGGATTGAGGTCGGAGACTACGGCTATGGCTGGCAACCGGATATAGCTGTGAGCGACCCTAACTGGCGT
>QHRC01000014.1 GCA_003219995.1 Verrucomicrobiota bacterium | reverse complement strand
CGAATGCCCGTGGGTGGTGGACACGGGAACCGATTTCCGGACGCAAGCGCTCCGCGAAAATATTCGCGATGTCGATGCCGTTGTTTTCACCCATGCGCACACCGATCACATTATGGGCTTCGACGATTTGCGGCGCTTTTCCCATGCGCGCGGCTCGATGCCGGTTTACGCATCGGCCGAGACAATGCGCGATCTCGAACGCGTATTTCAGTTTGCGTTTGATAATCCGAATCCATTTCCGGGCTATTTGAAACCGGAACCGCACCTGATCGACGGACCGTTCGAGTTGGGCGCGACGGTGATTACGCCATTGCCGGTGCCGCACGGAAATTCCATCGTGAACGGTTATCTGTTCTCGCGCGACGGAGAAAAACTTGTCGCTTATTTGAGCGATTGCAGCGGCGTGCCGGATGCGATCGCCGATCATATCGCAGGCGTGAAGATTTTGATCATCGACGCTCTGCGCGAGAAACCGCATCCAACTCATCTCAGTGTGAATCAGGCGTTGGAAGTGGCCGCGCGCGTCCAGCCCAAGGCGACTTATTTTACTCACATCGCCCACGAGCTGCCGCAAGCGGCGGAATCCCGGCTGCCAGCGGGCACGCACATTGCCTACGACGGCTTGAAACTGGTTTCTGAGTGAAAATGAATGCGCGAGACGAGGTGGATCAAGCAGTCCTTTGCTCGATGTCAAAATTAGGCGCCGTCGCCGCACATTATTGGCATCGCCCGCGGAACGGCCGATCCACCTTCCGCGTTATCGCGTTCGTTCTCGTGCTCCTGCTCCTGATCGGAATCGGCGCGCACGCCGCAGAGCAACCGCTGGCCGCGTCGACGATCGTTGTTTACAACAAAAACCTTCCCGACTCAGTCACCCTCGCGACCTTCTACGCTCAACAGCGCGAGATTACACGCGATCATCTTGTCGGCCTCGATTGTTCGGCCGAAGAGGAAATCAGCCGGGAAGAGTACGACGCGACGATTGCCAATCCGCTCCGCGATATTTTCAAGGCGCGGCAGTGGTGGACAATGCACAAGACGCCCGAGAAAAAAGAATCCGTGACCGCGAGCACGATCCATTTCGTGGCCGTAATTAAAGGGGTGCCGCTAAAAATTCGCGCAACCGCCACCTATCCAGGGGACGCACCCGCGCCCGGTCCGATTGGAAATCGCAACGAAGCTTCGGTTGATTCCGAACTCACCCTGTTGGCTTTTTTTTTGCATCGGATTTCGGGTGAGACGCCTAATCCGTATTTTCAAAATTTTCGCGCGATCAGCGACGTGGAGAACGCGACCTTACTCCTTGTTTGCCGGCTCGATGCGCCGACGGCCGCGACGGTGCGCGACATGATTGTCGATGCGATAGCGGCGGAGAAGAACGGACTTTGGGGTCGCGCTTATGTTGATGGAGCGCACAATCCCGGCGCCGCCGGCATGGGCGTCGGCGATCAATGGCTGATTGAGATCGCCGGACAGTTCCACAAAGTCGGGATTCCAGTTATTTACGAGGACACGCCGGCGATTTTCCCGGGCGGCTATCCGATGACGGATTGTGCTCTTTATTATGGTTGGTATGCAGGCGGGGTGGCCGGTCCGTTTACCGAACCGGATTTCCGCTTTGTTCCCGGGGCGGTCGCCGTCCACATCCATTCATTTAGCGCGAGCACGTTGCGCGATCCGAACGCGAACTGGGTGGCGCCGCTTATTTCCAAGGGCGCAGCCGCAAGCATGGGCAATGTCTACGAACCGTATTTGCAACTCACACCGCACCTCGACATTTTCAATGACCGGCTCCTGCACGGCTTCACCTTCGCCGAGAGTGCCTATATGTCGATCCGAGCACTTTCCTGGATGTCGGTAATGGTCGGCGATCCGCTTTATCGGCCGTACGCGTCGTGGCTGCAAATCGATGCGCCGCGCGATTCGCCAAAAAGCCCGGCCGATGTGTGGAGGACGTATCACGAGTTCGCGACTAAAAATATCGCCCGTCCAGTTTCGGAATTTCGGGCGATGGCCGGGCAAGCTGCAGCGGCCTCACATAATTGTCCGATGATGGAGGACCTCGCCCTGATGGAAGCACGTGACGGGCAGTTTGCCGAAGCAGCCAGCCATTTGCAGCAGGCGCGAACCTACTACGCGCAGCGCGATGATATTGTCCGCGTCGCCTTGGAAGAAGCTGATGCGTGGCTCAAACAAAACGAACCAAAGCGCGCTCTCGAAATCGTGCGCAATATTCTGCGGGGCGCAGGCGATGCGCCGGGCGCATCGCTGCTCAAAAAAATGGAACAGGACTTGAGCGCGTCACCGACACCTTCGCTGGCGAAACCGCAGCTGTAGCCGTCGCCCTGTGTGCGATGCGGTCGGCATGCGGTCCGGTGGCGTGAGTTACGCTTCGCAGAGCGAAGCGGCTACAACTTAGCGAATAATTCCGCGCTCGCTTTTTTCGATAAACTCGACGAGCAGGGTGATCTCCTCGTTCTGCGGCAACTCTTTGCGGACCGCTTCGATCGCCTGGCGCGTGTTGTATTTTGAACGGTAAATCAGGCGAAACGCTTCCTTGATCCATTTCACGCTCTCCGGCGGATAATTTTTGCGTTCCAGACCGATTAGGTTGACCCCGCGAATTTCTGCCGGATTCCCATCGGCAATCATGAATGGCGGAACGTCCTGCACAATTTTGGAACAACCGCCGGTGATGGCGAATCGTCCGATGCGGCAAAATTGATGCACGGCGGTAAGGCCGCCCATCACCGCATTGTCACCGACCTCGACATGGCCAGCGAGCGTGCCGTTGTTTGAAAACACCACTTCATTCCCAACCTGGCAATCGTGCCCAATGTGACTGTAAGCCAGAAAACTCCCGCGACTACCAACGCGCGTTTTTCCTTCACTCGTCGTGCTGCGACTGATCGTAACAAACTCGCGAAACGTATTTTCATCGCCGATTTCCAAATAAGTTGGCTCACCCTGATATTTTAGATCCTGGGTCTGTTGTCCAATCGAGCAGGAGGCATAAAATTTGTTTCCCGCACCCGCGCGCATCGGCCCACAAAGCGTGACGTGATGTTGCAGCCAACAATTTGGGCCGAGCACGACATCGGCTCCGATGATGCAATACGGCCCGACAACCGTTCCCGCTCCAATCTCCGCGCTTACATCGACAATCGCCGTCGCATGAATCTGCGCGTCGCTCATTTCTCGAGGAACGTGAACATCAGTTCGCCTTCCGAGACAACGGCGTCGTTCACCACGCAGTGACATTTTGCTTTCGCCAGGCGATTGCCGCGCGCTTTCGTCAGCTCGGCATGGATGAAGATGGTATCGCCGGGGAAAACAGGTTTGCGAAACTTCACCCCGTCTGCGCTCATAAAGTAACCGATGCGACTCGAAGTTTTCGACAGTTTGAACAATAAGACGCTTGCCACTTGCGCCATCGCTTCCACCAGCATCACTCCCGGCATCACCGGATGCCCGGGAAAATGTCCTTGAAAAAAAGGTTCGTTGATCGACACCAACTTGACGCCGGTAACCTTATTGTCGCCTTCAAAATCAACGATCCGATCCACCATCAGGAACGGATAACGATGCGGCAAAATTTGCATCACCTCGTCGGTATTGAGTCCGCCATCGCCCCGCGGCATCGCCCGAGGCACTTCCAGCGCGCTTCTTCGCGTCTGTTCGCGCGCCAATGCGCGCGCCAGCTCCGCGTTCGCCGCATGACCCGGTTTTACCGCGACGACGTGACCGCGAATACGACGACCCACCAGCGCAAGGTCGCCGATGATGTCGAGTATCTTATGCCTAACGAATTCGTCCTCGAAACGAAGCGGCTCTTTGCCCAACACAGCGTCGCCGCGCACGACGACGGCATTTTCCAGACTGCCCCCTTTGATCAAATTTTTGTCCATGAGCGCGCGCACGTCTTCGTAGTAAACAAACGTCCGCGCCGGTGCGATTTCGCGCTCGAAGACCGCCGGGGTGATTTCCGTCGACAAAAACTGCGTGAACCGATTGTTCGGACCGGCCTGCGTGCACGAGATGCGAAAACTCTCGTCCGGCAGGAGAACGAGGAGCGCCCCCGTCTTCGATTCGACATACATTGGCTCGCGCACGTCGAGGAATTTCCTGGGCGCCTCCTGCGGCGTGACGCCCGCGCGTTTGATCACATCGACGTACGGTTGGGCGCTGCCGTCGCCGATGGGCGGCTCGTTGGCGTCCATCTCGACGATGGCGTTGTCCACGCCCATCGCGGAAAGCGCCGAGAGAATATGCTCGACCGTGTGCACCCGCACCGAGCCGTCGCCGATGGTCGTCGCGCGTTCGACCGTTTTTAGATTGTCGATCTTCGCGTCAATCGTCGGCTCGTCCGCCAAATCCTTGCGCTTGAATTTGATTCCGTGATCGGCCGGCGCGGGCTGCAACTTGAGCGAAACCTTTTCGCCTGTGTGCAGAGACGTGCCGCTGAACCCGGCGGCTTTTCCGAGGGTATGTTGAAACTCGGGCGTGGAAGACATCTTGCGCTAACTAACAAAGATTTCGCGCCGTGACCAGCGGCGCTTATTTCAATTCAAAATCGCCACAGTCGAAGGCCATCATCCTATCGATGTTCGAGATACGAAACTGCTCGACCGCCGTACCGTCATCCTGCCAAACGTCGACCGATTTGTCGTTATTCTTTGAGATTAAGGCGCGAACCAATTTCGGCATCTGGCTGACGGTTGACAACGGCAATCCATCCATCGTTTTTAAGTAGCTTCCTGCCTCGTCGAATCCGACGCTAAGATCGACAATTACATTTGCGTCGTTCGTCAGCGGATTTGGCACAAGCTTCACTCGCGCGTTTCCCGGCGCCATGGAACTGCCCGGAAAAGTCGCCGCTTGACCGATATGCTCAACTTTTAAGCGTCCGACCAGATAACCCTGCGCATGATATTTTCCCGCGGTTAAATCTTCGCCAAGGTCATTCTTTCCATCCCACGTCGTGTTGAGCGAATCTGCATCGATCGTGAAATTGTCGATCTTTGCTTCGCGATGCAAGACGCGGACGAGCTTCCGGTTCGGATCGTAAATGCCGAGGCTGATCGTTCCGTCCATTGGTGGAGGAATAAAACTGAGCCCAACACTTCGCGCGGGGGTCGCTGAAGGCGTCGGCGCCGGTGTTGGACTTGGCGATGCGGTAGGCGATTCTTGGGCAAGTGCGATCGATATCGTCCCGACCCCGGTAAGAGCAGTAAGTATTAGTCGGCTCGTCATGAGAAGTCTGTAGCGGCGCTCTATGAGCGTCGCATTCGTTTCATCGGCGGTCATAGGCCGCCGCTACAGTAATAGCGCCAGTTCACGTTCCGGAAAAGGTTGTCGCGCCGCTCGCACTCGCCGAGAAATTTTTCGTCGACATTGCTCGCCGCAAACTCTTCGTACAATCGATTGAAACGAGCGAGGTGATCGATTGTTCGTTTGGTCGCGTATTCTTTGGCGGTTCGCGTTTTGATCAGGAACGCCCAGTCGCTCGATTGCGCGAGCAAGAGTTCGCGCGCGAGTTGTTTCAGAACGCGATCAGCGAAAGGGTTTGAATGGTTCAGGTGCAGGCGAGCGATTTCATTCATCCTTCGGGCGGCCGCGTGTAGATGCGGATAAATCCAGGAGTTGGCCTGGTCGAGCCAGACTTCAAGATGACCTTTGTCGCCCCATGTCGACATTGCCGGTTCGATCGTTTGCTGCGTCGGATGGGCCTGGAGAAATTCGCCTGGCGTAGTGAGGCGCAAATCTTCATGCGCCGCTTTGCGAATGAAGAGTTCGAGAAAACGCGGCCCTTCAAACCACCAATGACCGAACAATTCCGCATCAAACGGGACGATCACGATTGAATCGAGATCGTCGAGCGCGCCTAATTCGCGGATCTGGGCGCGGCGCTGTTCGAGAAAATGAGTGGCATGCGCATCCGCCGCTTTCTCCGCCGCTCCGCGGTCATACAGTTCCTTTTCCAGGCCCTGGCCGGTAATACGATGATATTTCACGCCGGAAAATTTCCGGCTGCCCCGCGAGACTGGGCCAAGATGCTCGAGCGGAAGATCAAAACCGACGTCGCGATAAAATTCACGATACGCTGGATCGCCCGGATAACCTTCCTGCGCGCTCCAAACTTGCCGGCTTGAATCGCGATCCCGGGCGAACACAGCCGGGCCCGCCGGCGTGTAACACGGCGCGTAAATTGTGCGACGTGGCCGCGGATTTCCAAAGAGCAATCCGTGCGCATCGAGAACGAACCAGCGAATGTTCGCCTCCTGCAAAATCGTTTCCAAGCCGGGCGCATAGGCGCACTCCGGCAACCAAAACCCGCTTGGATCGGCATCAAAAAGATCGACATATACATCCCGGCCGATGAAAACCTGCGCACGGGCGGCTGCGCGGGACTGTTGTAGAATCAGCGGCAGCAATCCATGGGTTGCGGCCGAGGCAATAATTTCGAGCGCGCCGGCTCCGCGAAGCTGTCGAAAGGCCGCGAGTAAATCGCGTTTCCATTCATCAACAAAGAACCGTCGCGTCTCGGTAAACATGCCGAAATAAAATTCGCCGAGCTCTCGAAGTTTTGGATGATTGAAATTCCGTTGTCGCTCGCGGTCGGCCAGATCGAGCAAAAGATCGAGATGCTGAACGTAACGATCTCGTAAAAGCTCGTCCTCCAGCATCGCGCAAAGCGTCGGCGTGAGCGACATGGTAAGCTTGAACGGGACGCCCTCGTTTACCAATCGCTGCATCATGCCCAAAAGCGGGATGTACGTCTCGGTGATCGCCTCGAAGAGCCAATCTTCCTCAAGAAAATGCTTGTGTTCCGGATGCCTGACGAATGGGAGATGAGCGTGCAGAACGAGCGCGAGTGAACCGCGGGATGTCATTCTGAGCGCAGCGAGGAATCTCTCGACCGAAGAATGCGGCCGATCAATAGAGAGATCCTTCGCATTCGCTCAGGATGACAAATTATCAGAGCGTCCGGCAAAAATCCTGGAACCGATCGAGACCTTTTTTGATTACGTCGATGCTGGTGGCGTAGCTCAATCGCACGGTCCGATCGTCGCCAAACGCCGCGCCCGGGACGACCGCGACATTTGCTTTGCTCAGCAGGCGGTCGGCAAAATTTTGCGAGGTGAGACCGAGCTGGCTGATATTGACGAGCACATAAAACGCGCCCCGCGGTTTGACCGCGGTTACGTTGGGAATTTTCGAGACGCGATCGAACATGTAATTGCGGCGCATATCGAATTCCTCGCGCATGTCGGCGAGCGGTTGCTGGTCGCCCTTCAAGGCAGCGAGCGCGCCATGTTGCGAAAAGGAGGACGGATTGGCAGTTGTGTGGCTTTGAATGGAATCGACCGCTTTCGCGATTGCTTCTGGCGCCGCCAGATAACCCAAGCGCCAGCCGGTCATCGCGTAGGACTTGCTGAAGCCGTTGATCGTGATGGTGAGATCGTACGCTTCCTTGGAAAGCGACGCGATGCTCACATGCTGAGCATCGTCATAAACGAGTTTCTCGTAAATTTCGTCCGACAAAATGTAAATGTCTTCCTCGGCTGCAACATCGACAATGGCTTGCAACTCCTCCCGTGTGTAGACCGAGCCGGTCGGATTGCACGGACTGTTCAGGATCAGCATCTTGGTGCGCGGCGTCATCGCGTTTTCGAAATCTGCCGCGCGCATTTTCCACGCATTGCGCTCCGTTGTCGGTACGATCACCGCATCCGCGCCCGCCAGCTTTACCATGTCCGGATAACTGACCCAATAAGGCGCCGGGATGACAACTTCGTCGCCGGGCTGACACGTTGCCAGGACCGCGTTGTAACATGCGTGCTTCGCCCCGTTGCTCACCACCACCTGGGTCGCGCGATAAGTAAGCTGATTGTAGGTCGCCAATTTTTCGGCAATCGCCTGACGTAATTCGGGAATACCGGAGCTCGGCGTATATTTTGTGAAACCGGCTTCCAATGCCGCAATCGCTGCCGCTTTGATGTGTTCGGGCGTGTCGAAATCAGGTTCGCCCGCGCCGAACCCGCAAACGTCGATCCCTTCGGCTTTCATCGCTTTGGCTTTGCTGTCGATCGACAGCGTGAGCGAGGGAGTCAGTTGAGCGGCGCGTTCGGAAATTTCCATGTCGATCTTATGAGTTTGCAAAATTCAGGGAGCGCACATTATTGGCGGCGATAGAAGTTTTCAATCAAAGGTTTGAAGTTATTCTCAGCCACTGCGACGATTGCCATCTCGCGTTTCGCGTTCTCGACCGAGTCAGAGGCGTGCGCCGCGTTGATCATAATCGTCTGGCCAAATTCTTTCCGGATCGAGCCCGGCGGCGCTTTCGCCGGATCGGTTGGGCCGAGCACGTCCCGGACTTTGCGGACTGCGTCCACACCCTGATAAACAATGGCGATGGATTTTTCTGTGCCAGGTTTTTCGCGTCTCTCTGGCGGACATTTGCTCGGCTTCAAGCCGGCCATGAACTCGACAATCTCCTCCCACGCGCTGCGTCCTTTTTCGGGCCCGAGCTTTTCTTCGAGAACTGTCAGCACCGGTCCGTAAAACTCCTCCGCCTGCGCTACGCTCATGCAATGGACCTTGAAGCCGACGATGTAGAGGCCAGTCCGGGAAAAAACTTCGATGACCCCGCCCGGTCGCAGGTTCGGAAATTTGAAATTGTCCGGCTTGATCAGCACAAGCGTCTTCTCTACCTTCATGCCCGGGGGGAACTCGATTGCGCGATCGAGAATGCCGCCGTCGAGATCGGAAAACTCCGCCCACAATTTTAGGTCGCGCTCGACTGCGTCGGCATTGAACGCGGCAAGAACTCCCGGCTCGAAGTAAGTCACTTTTCCGGAACTATCGGTGAAGTAATCGCCAAAAGTGTCGCGAATTGTTTCGCCACGCGTGCGCTCGTGCACGATATGTCCAACTGCGCGATGAATTTTTTCGATCGCGTCCGATCCACGAAAGATCAGGAACAGAACGCGCGGCCGCTGACCATTGATTTCTCCAGTGAAATTTTTCAGCACGTAATCGCGGATCAATTCCTGCGTCGCCCGGTGGTCCGGGTCTGATTCGGTCACGATCGTTTGCGCGTAGCGCTTGGCCAGTTCCGCGCTTGGCGCGAACATTCGCGAGCCGACAAGATCAAGTCCCGTGCGCGAAATCAACCGCGCAACGATCCCACCGGTGCGCGATTTGCGCGTCGAATACGGCGTAACGATGGCGTAGGAAAGTTCTTCGGCCTGCATGGTTGCTTCAGCGGCTTATGATTAAACCGCTCGATGCAGAAAACCGAAGCCGCCAAGGGTCAGGGAAAATAGCTGGCGGCCTTCCCGCGCGTCAAATTGCTTTTACTGTAGCGGCGGTCTATGAGCGTCGCATTAACTGGGGTTCGGCGCTCACAGAGCGCCGCTACAGCCGCGCCAAAATCGCGATCCATTTTCCGCGACGACGCACTTGCACGATGTCGATCTTGTTTCGTTGAAGTGCGCCGATTAATTCATCCTCCTGTTTGCCGCGCAAAACACCGGAAAGAATCAACCAGCGACTTCGTTTCAATTTCGGCAAAACCTCGACCAGCAATTCGCTAAACAAGTTCGCGGTGACGATGTCGATCTTTGGCGGCGGCTTCCAGCGCCGCACATCCGTCACTCGAAAATCAACATTGTCGATCTTGTTCAGGCGCGCGTTTTCTTTCGCGGTTGCGATCGCAGTCGGATCGGCATCGATCCCGATCACGCGTTTTGCGCCAAAGCATTTTGCCGCGAGGGCAAGAATTCCGCTGCCCGTGCCAACATCGACAAGCGACCAGTCCGATGTCCATCTGCGAGTCACTTGCTCGAGCAATCGCAGCGACATCGCCGTCGTTGCGTGCTCACCGGTTCCAAACGCCATCCCGGCCCGCAAAACTAATCTGTAGGGGAAGCTGCCAGCTTCCCGTTTTTCTTTTGCACGCATGATCACGAGCCGTTTCCCAATTCTGAGCGGTTGACCTTTTTCCTTACCCAGACGCTCCAACCAATCGCGCGGCAATCTTTCAATTTGTCCGTCGAATTCTTTAACAAGATCGCGCGCTTGCTT
>QHRC01000158.1:1288-4469 GCA_003219995.1 Verrucomicrobiota bacterium | reverse complement strand
TGTCGCGAAGGCAAAGAAGCGCGGGATTTGCCCGCTCAAACGCGGCGCCGACGAAGAGATGTCGATCTAAGAAATTGTCGACCTCATTGGTAGGGTCGGCGCGCTGCGCTGACCGCGAACGCCGCATCGCGGCGTGCCTATCTAAGCCCGAGCAGCGCGAGCATTCGGCCGGTGCGTCCTTTTTCGACGCGGTAGGAATAGTAAAGATCGACATGACAAGCGGTGCAGACGCCGCTGTCATGAATTGTGTGTACGCCTTGCGCGCGGCATTGTTCGATAATTTTCGCGGCGAAATCGATTTCGTAATGCGGTGGACGAATGCAGGGGCTCAGTTGCACAATCAGGTCGCGCGATTGCGATCCGAAGTGTGCGCTCATTTGCGTGATCGCATTCGAGACAACGCCCAGCTCGGTCCCTTTGCGGCCGGAATGGACGAGACCGATGGCCGGCGTTTTTCGATCGATAATATAAACCGCGCAACAATCGGCGACATGAATGCCGAGCAGAATTTTGCTCTGGTTTGTGATGATTCCGTCGCAACCGTCGAACTGTCTGTCCGATTCAACTGGTCGATCGACAACCTCAATTTTATTTCCGTGAACTTGCTCCGCGGTAAGCAGCGGCCAACTTTCCACACCAATTTTGCATCGAATGTTTCGATGCGCGGCGTCGAGCCGTCGCAATGCTTCGGCTTTATCGTGCGAAACATCGACTCCAGCGATCCGCCTGATGAAAGCGTGCCGGCAAACGCCGCTCGACCCCAGCGCCGTAAATTGCTCGATCACAGATTGCTCTCGCGGCGCGCGATCAGCCGAGATGCGAAGCGAGGCCGGACTATTTCGATGACTTTTCGCGATGCTTCCCCGTGGCATCGACGCCACTGCCCGTTTCGTAGATTTTCGACCGAGTCGCGTGCGGAGCCAGACCGCTAAAGGATTCCGTGTAGGTGCTCTCGGTCCCGGTGACGCGATCGAATTCCGCGAGAGACGAATTATATCCGAAGAGCGCCTGCAGACGCGTCGACTCCGCCGTGGCCAACTGGACTTGCGCGTTCAACACATCGAGCTGAGTTCCAGCGCCCGCGTCGAGGCGGGCCTTGGCCAGGCGCACCGCTTCCAAAGCCTGCTCCACATTCTTCTCCTGACTTTGGATTAATTCCCGGTTCTGCTGCAAATTGGAATACGCCTGCTGCACTTCGAGCTCAACCTGTCGAACATCGTCGTCATAGGTAATTTTGGTTTCAGAGAGTAGTGCCCGCTGTTCCTTGACCCGGCCATAAACTTCACCGCTGTCCCAAATCGGCCAACTTCCTGTCACCTGGGCAATCCAGCCTTTGGAAATGTCATGCCAGCTTGAGTTGAGCGATGAACTGACCCATTCACCACCTCCGGTCGTGCTGATAGTCGGCAGAAAACCGCCCAACGCCACATGGACTTGTTCTATTTGGTTCAGAACATTGGCCCGCGCCTGTTTCAGAAATGGGCGTCTCTGTTTCCCAAACTCAATCGCATCGGCCAAATTTATGTTGCGCGGGTTGTAAGGCATTTCACCGACGACTTCGAGCGGCGGGTTTTCGCCACGCAATGGGTCGAAAAAAAGCCCGAGCGTTTTGGCGAGGGTCAATTGTGCGATTCGAAAATTGTTTCGCGCAGTAATCAATTGCGGAATCTGATTATAGAGCGCCACTTCCGCCTGCAGCACATTAAAGCGCGGGACGGTTCCCGCTTCGAAACGGTTCTGTTGATCCTGAAGCTGGCTTCGCAGCAGCTGAACCTGTTCCTCCTGCACCCCGATCAACGCTTTGTTAACGACAACCTGATAGAATTGCGTCTTCACGGTTGCGATGACCTGATCGAGGGTATTACGAAATGCGAAGTAGGCGCTGTCTCGCTGGAAAAACGTGCCGCGAATCGCCGGATAAGTCGTGCCGTTAAAGATCAGCTGAGTTCCCGTAACGCGTATCGCGTACGATACGTCGCTCTCCCCCGGAAAAGTAAAACCGCCACCGCCAGTGGCAAGCGAACTCCCCCCCCGAAGGTTCGGGTCAATCCATTGAAAACTTCCGCTCGGCGTGATGTGCGGCAACGCTTGAGCGCGGATCTCAATGATTACGCCTTTGGTGCGCTCAATCTCCTGCTTCGCGCGCAGGATATCGGGGTTTTGCTGAAGCGCGGTTAAAATCGCTCTGTCCAGGGTGAAACGGCGGCTAGCGGTTTCGGACGAAGACTTGGTCCGCGTTTTCGTGGCCGAAGCGGATTCATTGGTGCCGGCCGCCGCGCCTACCACGAGGGCGAGAACGCCTCCGGTTGTTCCAAGGATACACAAATATTTTCGCATTAAAGAGGTGAGATCGAAAGATTGGATGCGTTAAGGCCAGCGCCCGGATTCAACCTGCGCGCTTTTTATCCTTATTTGATAGCACTGCCGCCGAATGAACGACAATCTTTCGTTTGGCAGTAATCATAAATCTTGCTGTAAATGTGGAGCCACGCTTTTTGCTCCTCCGGCGTGAGATGTTCCATGATTTTCATGAGATTGCCGACCATCTCCTGCCGTATTCGCCGAACCAGCGTCGAGCCCTTGGCAGTAATGCAGACCATCACTTTGCGCCGATCCTCTCGCGCAATCGACCGAACGACATAGCCCAGGTTTTCAAGCCGCGCCACCAGGCCGCTGGCCGCCGCCGTGGTGTGCCCCATTTTCTGCGCGATGGCCGACATCGTCAGCACTTCTTTTTGGTCGAGATAAGCAAGCAGGAAAAACTGCGGGAAGGAAACGTTGCCCGGCGCTAGCTCCTTGCACAGGTGCAGCACGAAACAGCGCTGCATCTCGAGCACGATATCGGAAAGGCGTTCAGCGTCGGCACGAAATTCGTTGGTTGGAGTTTGTGCAAACGCGGTGGCGGTTCCGGTATTCAAGGCCTGTTAAGCTAAAATGGTCGCGTAGCCTGTCAAACCGCTCAGCGCAAAGAATTCGCTAATCCCAGATATGAACATCGACAATCGTATCGCGTTTCCGCGATTCGCCCGCCGCCAGACGCAGCAACGCATTCGATTGGCTCAAACCGAAGAGGGCATGCGATTCCTGGCGCCCGACTGGCGCAAAAATCCCACCCTCGAATTTTCCGCGGAGGTAATGCGCGCGATCACTGTCATTGCTTAGATCGACAAGTAACGTTGCC
>QHRC01000158.1:0-1261 GCA_003219995.1 Verrucomicrobiota bacterium | reverse complement strand
CCGCACGAATTGTAAAAACGTCACGAAAGTCGAAACCGGATTTCCCGGCAAACCGAAAACGGCGCAATCGCCAATTCGGCCAAAGAGAAACGGTTTTCCCGGTTTTATCGCCACTCGCCAGATGTCGATCTTGGCGCCGAGAGATTGCAACGCAGATTTCACAATATCGCGTTCGCCCACCGAAACGCCGCCGCTGATAATGACCACCCGATGCTCGATCGATCGCTTGAGAGCCTTAGTCAGCAATTCCTCATCGTCCCGGCAATGTTCCATTAATCGCACGGCCGCACCGCAATTGTGCAGCAGTCCCTGTAACAGAACGGAATTGCTTTCGTAAATCTGACCCGGCTGAAGTTTTTCCCCCGGTCGGACAAGCTCGTCGCCAGTCGAAATGATTGCCGCGCTGACCTCGCCACCGACCATTACGTTGCTGAACCCTTGCGACGCGAGCAATGCGGTCGTTGCCGCGCGAATGCGTTCGCCTTGGGCGAGAATTTTCTGGCCTTCGCCGAGATCGCAGCCGCGTCGCCGCACGAATTCGCCTGGATCGACCTCGACATTCACGACGATCTCGCTTCCCCCGCGCCTGACATCTTCCTGCATCACGATCGCGTCCCCACCGGCGGGCATTGGCGCGCCAGTGAAAATGCGGACCGCTTCGCCAGTCGACACGCTGAGTCGTTGATCCAATCCCGCGGGCTGCTCCCCAATCACACGCAGTCGCTTGCCTGGCGCGCACGAGCTTGCCACGACCGCGTAGCCATCCATTGCCGAGTTGTCGAAATTCGGCAGCGGCAAGCGCGCGAAATAATCTTCGGCCGCGAAACAATCGAGCGCTTCCAAGATCGACAGTCGCCGCGGCGGCAACGGGTGAATCGCTCCCAGAATTTTCGCGCGCCCTTCTTCTTCGCTCATCATCGGATTGAACTGACTGTAGCGGCGCTCTACCTGTCACGCTATAGCCTTGGCGAAAGCGGATGAGCGTCGCATTTGTTTTTGCTGTTCGCCAATTGGCATTCGGCAATTCTTCGCCATATTCTCGCAGCCAATTTGGTGAGGTGGCTGGCGACATCTTGCGGCGCAGCAATCCAAGCCCCACCACGCTTGGCGTAGATCGTGGCGAGAATGCGGCCACAGTGTCTGATGAACTTTGGGAATCTACCTGGGAAAAGCCGAGACTGACCCCATTAAGGCCCCCGGCAAGCCCCCAAAGGCGCACCACCCATCTGGGCACTAAAAAGCACAGCACTAAGGCTGTGCT
>QHRC01000013.1 GCA_003219995.1 Verrucomicrobiota bacterium | reverse complement strand
CGGCAAAGATCGCATGAACACGCTCGACAAAATCGGAACCCAATTTGTCTTTGAGCGCGATCATCGCCGCCGAAGCACCAACCACCAAAACCCAAAACCCAAACAAACTTCAATCATCAAATCACAAACCGAGTGCGGCGGAGCCATTTGGACCTTCAAACGCTCGGATTTTGCCTCGCTGTTGGAGCTTGAAGATTGGTGCTTCTTTGGGATTTGGAGCTTGGGGATTGGAATTTTGGATAGCAAAAGGTGCGATCCCGTCTCGACTAGGCTAACGTTCTGTGAGCTCATGAATCCTCCGCGTTCACAATGAGACTGCTCGATCGCTACGTCATTCGCAATTTTTTGCAGGCTTACATTTACTGTATCGTCGGCTTTATCTCGATCTGGCTCATTTTCGACATCAGCGACAATATTTCGACCCTTCTCGACGAACGAGTCGGCCTTGTTCTCGCCGTCCAATACTACATCACGCAGGTCCCGCAGGTGTTCATCATCCTTCTCCCGGTGTCCCTTTTGCTCGCGCTCCTTTTTTCGCTCGGGCGCATGTCGCGGGCGAATGAAATCGTCTCGATGCTGACCGCGGGCGTCAGCATCCCGCGCGTTCTCCTGCCCTTGATCGGGATGGGTTTACTCACGGTCGCGGCGGCCATGGCCCTGAATTATTCCCTTGCGCCGCACGCCGAGCTAGCGCGCAAAACATTTTTTTCCGAAGCGCGGTCGCGTCCGGAAAGCCTGATCGAGGGACAAATCTTTCGCAATCGGACCGACGCGCGCACCTGGTTCATCCAGAATTTTCGCCCCGGGGGCAACAGGTTCAACAGTGTCCAGGTGCTCCAGCAAGATGAGCACGACAATATCGTTACCAATTATCTGGCGACGCGCGCCTTTTATCGCCCCGAAACAAAAACCTGGGAGCTCGAACAGATAAAAGTGGTCCACTACGATCCTACCGGCAACATCATCGACGCGCAGATTTATCCGTCACTTAAGATCGACAACTGGAGCGAAACGCCATTTCGCCTCGGCAGCGCCAACGTCCGAGCGGAATTTCTGAGCTTGCCCGAGCTGCGCGAATATCTCCGATTCAATTCCGATTTCCCGGCAACTCTGCTCGCGCCATTTCGAACGCATTTTCAATATCGCCTCGCCCTGCCATGGGAATGTCTGGTGGTGGTGTGCATCGCTGCGCCCCTCGGCATCGGTTACTCGCGTCGCGGCATTCTTTCCAGCGTGGCCGCCGCCATGATTCTCGTTTTCTCGATGAATTTTCTCACCCATTTCTTTCTCGCGCTTGGCGAAGGCGACCGTATCGCGCCCTGGATCGCCGCCTGGACGCCCAATCTCATTTTCACCGTCATCGGTCTTTATTTGCTGTATCTGCGCGCCTCCAATCGTGAAGCACCGCGCTTTCATCTGCTCAGCGCGCGCCGTATATTGAGCCAATGAATCCGCTCCCGAACGAATGGGCGATCAAACATCGCGCGGACGCGTGCGCGGCGACCCACCGGCCGTTCGCACCCGGCGAGTATTTTTACACCCTGCTCTTTCGTGATGCAGATGGCTATCGCCGCGAAGATCTGAGCGAGGATGCGTGGTTGAAGCGAAACGAGAACATCCGGCCATTTTCATTCTGGAAAACGCGTTACGAACCTCTGCCCGCGCCATCCCCCGAGCCTTTGGGCAAAGAAAATGCCGAACAACTTTTTCGCCGTCTGGTTGCGTCGGAGAAGCCGCCCGCCAACACCTGCTACGTGCTCGCCGCCATGCTCGAACGCAAACGCGTCTTGAAGCAGATTAAAACGGAACAATCGGGAAACGATCGCGTGTTGATTTATGAGCATGGCGAAACCGGCGACGTGTTCATTGTGCCCGATCCCCAATTGCGTCTCGATGAGCTGGAGGGCGTGCAAAACGAAGTCGCGCAATTGCTCCGCAGCGCAGCGTAGCGTTGGGTGGATCGAGCAGTCCCTTGCTCGATGTTAACCAGAAGCGGCGCAGCTGCTCCTTTGAGCGCCTTCGCCACTTTGGTTTAGCATCGCCCGCGGAGCGGCCGATCCACCTTCGCGTGATCTGGCTTGAAGCGCACGGACGCGAAACTCACAATGCGGCGATGCTTTATCGCGGGTTCCCCTCTAAGCTGCATCATGAAGGTCCGCACTGGGTCGAAAATGGAGCGCTGTTTCACATCCGAATTGCTATTGATCGCGAAAAAGAGCGGAGTCTCTTAACGGTCTTTCCGCTCGCGCAATCATTGTTGAATTCAGCTCAATTCTACGAGGCCAAACACCGTTGGTACATCACACTCTTCCTTCTGATGCCAGATCATCTCCACGCCCTTCTTTCTTTCGCGAGCGACGAGTCAATGAGCAACGTCCTTGGCGATTGGAAACACTTTCAAGCGCGCAAGCACGGCGTTATTTGGCAGGAAGGATATTTCGATCATCGACTCCGTGATGATGAACGCGGCGAACAGCTCTCGGCAAAGATGAATTATATTCGGCAAACCCCCGTTGCCGCTGGCTTATGCACGAAAGCGGAAGACTGGCGCTGGATCATTGCGCGCTCAGCGTGAGGTGGATCGAGCAGTCCCTTGCTCGATGGCAACCAGAAGCAGCGCAGCTGCTCATTCGAGCGCCTGCGGCGCTTTGGTTTAACATCGCCCGCGGAGCGGCCGATCCACCTGCATCGATGTGATGTTCGTGCGAGAATAGAACAATGAGCACGGCATTGCCCTGGTTCCGGAACGGTTTTCCGCTCTATCTGGCGCCCATGGCCGGAGTCTCCGACAAGATTTTCCGCCAACTCTGCAAAGAATATGGCGCAGACGTTCTAACGACCGAATTCATTTCCGCTGAAGGAATTTTCCGGCGCAACGAACGCACGCGCGAATATCTCGACTTCGACGAGATTGAGCGGCCAATCGGCGTGCAACTCTTCGGCGGCAATGCCGAGCACATGGCGGAAGCGGCGCGGCAGGTCGTCGATTGGGTCCGACCGGATTTTGTCGATCTAAATTTTGGTTGTCCCGTTAACAAAGTCGTTTGCAAAAACGGCGGCTCAGCGCTGCTCAAGGATTGTCCAACTTTAGCACGCGTCGCAACCGCGGTCGTGCGCACGATCGCGCCGATGCCGGTCACGGCGAAGATCCGGATTGGATGGGACGCTGATTCAATCAACGCCGCGAGGGTCGCGCGAATTTTGGCCGAGGCAGGGATCTCGGCGATCACCGTGCACGGACGCACGCGCGCCCAAGGTTACTCCGGCGCCGCCAATTGGAATGTCATCGGAGAAGTTGCGGCCGCTGTTTCCATCCCCGTCATCGGGAATGGTGATCTCTCAAATGCCGCCGCTGTCGCGAAACACCGTCGCGAAACCGGAATTGCCGGCGCAATGATCGGCCGCGCCGCCATGAGTAGGCCGTGGATTTTCCATCAGACAAAACAGCATCTCGCGAGCGGGGAGATGGTCGATCCACCAAATCTGCGCGAAAGATGGAACCTGATCCTGCGACATTGCGAATTGGTCGCTCGCGAATGGGGCGCAGAAGAGCCGGCCATCCGATCGATGCGCGCGCGGCTGATGGCTTACTCGAGATCGATGCCAGATGCGAAACGATTGCGCGAAAAGTTCTCACACGTCTCAACTCTCGCCGAAGTTAAGGCGATCGCGGAACAAAATCAGCAGAGGTCGACAGGATTTACAGAATCAACAGAATGGTCGAAAATGGAATCGCTAAAATCCTGTTAATCTTGACTGTTCCTCTCCCTATTTTCCTGTCCGCCACTCGGACGGATTCGTTCTGTGGCGAGGATTCCAGATCTTGTTTTGAATGACCACTGAAAAACCGACAATTAACTACAAGGTTGGCAACGAGCGGCTGATCAAAGTGACCGAGAACGCCGCGCGCAAGCTCGCGTCGTTACTGGACCAAAAAGGAAATCCAAACGGCGCCTTGCGTCTGGCCGTCGTCGGCGGTGGCTGCTCCGGTCTGCAATACACGATGGATTTGGTGGATGGCCCCAAAGAGCGCGACATTCTCGTTCCAACTTCTAACGTCCGTCTGGTTGTCGATCCAAAGAGCGCGCTCTTCGTCAGCGGTTCGGTACTCGATTACAGCGACGACTTGCAAAAAGGCGGGTTCAAAGTCACCAACCCAAACGCGGTCGCACATTGCTCCTGCGGCGAGAGCTTCGCGGTCTGAACAAAAAGCAGGGCGACTCGTATCTGTTCATTTGAACTTGCGCGGGGACCGCTTTTCAGCGATTATGGTAGCATGCTGACCGATCGTCAGAAAACCGTTCTCGATTTTATCCAACACGAGCAACGGGAGAAAGGGTTGACACCGAGCACGCGCGAAATTCAAAGTCATTTCGGCTTCGCCAGCCAGACATCGGTCATGCAGTACATCGCTGCGCTCGAACGCAAAGGTTTTCTCGATCGACATGCGCGCAAGGCGCGTGCTTTGATTACACCAGTTCAGAAAGTGCGCATTACCGATGTCCCAATTTATGGACAGATTCCAGCGGGCATGTCCACGTTAACCGAGCAAACAATCGAAGGGCATGTCTCTCTCGACACGCGGTCAGCCAATATTTCAAAGAATCGCGGGACCTTTGCCCTGCGCGTCCATGGCGACTCGATGGTCGGCGCCCACATTGTCGATGGAGACATCGTGATTTTAGAAGACAGCAAAGACGTGCACAATGGCGACATCGTAGCGGCTTTGATCGATGGTGAAACAACATTGAAGCGTTACGTGATGGAGCACGGCCGGCCTCATTTGAAGGCCGAGAACGCGCGTTACCCGAATCTGATTCCGGCACGCGAACTGAAGATTCAGGGAGTAATGGTGTCCCTAGTTCGGAAACAGGAGCGGCGAAAACGCCATTGAGCAAAGAAGGTCGACGCCAGAGAGGATGTAGGACAAAATTTCGTTGCCAGCGTCGAATGTAAAACATAGTATTACAAGATGACAAAGACGATCTCGAAGGTGGGCAATTCGCAAGGCATCATTTTCGACGCGGCCTTGATGGACCTGGCGCGGGTGAAAGTGGGCGATCAATTAAACGTGACCCTTCACGAAGGCGGCTCGATTATTTTGACACCGGTTCGTCCAACGATCGCGCCCAAGATGGCAGCGTCGGCGGCAAAACGGTTGATTAAAAAGAATTCCACCCTTTTCAAACGCCTGGCTTGAGCCGGTCAATCAAGCATCTGACGGTGGCGGCGGTAAAAGCCATTCATCGCGAGGTATTGGCCGCGCATGGAGGCGCACGCGGTATCCGCGACGAAGCGTTGCTGGAATCGGCCGTGGCAGCACCGCAAGCGACGATGATGGGGCGAGCGCTCATGACCGATCCAATTGAGATTGGCGGAGCGTATCTCTTTTATCTTTGCCGAAATCATGCGTTCGTAGATGGAAACAAGCGAACCGCGCTCGCGGCATGTTTGGTTTTTCTGGAGAGCAACGATTTGTTGCCAACTACGAGGTTCCCGATCGATGAATGGGAAGCATTTGTGCTCGATGTCGCCGCGAGCCGGCTGGAGCGCAAGGAAACGACGACTCGGTTGCACAAACTGCTAAAGCAGGCCGGGCACGCTCGAGCGTGAAACAATTCACGTTCATTTGAACATATCCACTTCCTGTGCCATCTTCGGCGATGGCTGCGAGCGGCAAGATTGATGACTCGTCCCCCGACTCGTCACCTTATCAGGCTTCCCATCCATGTCGCTCGCACCCCCATGGCTCCATTTTAGACCTTCGAAACCTGCTGGCCGAACGTTTTCCTCGCCTCCCCGCGCCAGCGGGAACCCGTTTAACCACCGGCTTATTTTTTCTCGATCAAGCGATCGGCGGTGGCTTTCCCAAAGGCGCCATTACTGAATTGATCAGCCCACAAGCAAGCACCGGCAGCGCATCGCTCATTCATGCGCTTCTTCACACCGCACAGCGCGATCGTTATTTCGTGGCGTTAATTGATGGGCGCGATTCGTTTGATCCACAGCCTTTAGGCAACGCATGTTTACGCCATCTTCTCTGGGTGCGTTGCAGCAGCGCATTTGGGGTAATCAAAGCGGCCGACCTGCTTTTGCGTGACGGCAATTTCTCGCTGGTGATTGTCGATCTTGTCCTGAACGCGGCGGAAGAGTTGCGAAAAATTCCGCAGACTAGTTGGTATCGACTGCAACGACTGGCCGAAGCAGCGCCGACAGCGTGTCTCGTTTTGAGCCGCCAAAGCATGGTAAGCAGCGCCCAACTGAAAATCGTTCTCAAAAATTCGTGGACGCTGGCAACGTTTTCAGATGAAAACGTGGTCTCGCGATTGCGATTTCACATTCAACGATCGCACCTCAGATCAGCCGCCTTCGCGACTTCGCTACGGCGCGCCAAGGAGGACAGTTATTGATGTTTGCGACAATTTATTTGCCGAATTTTTATTTGCAGGCCACAACCCGCCATCAACCGTTGTTACAAACGAAACCGGTGGCGGTGATCGATGAGAAAGAAGGAAAAGCGGTGATCATTCAACTCAATGAAGCGGCGGAAGAGGCCGGCGTGGACAAAGGCATGACACCGAGTCAGGGATTGGCGCGCTGTTTAAGCCTGGTAATAAAAACGCGAGCGCATTCACAGGAAAAATTGATCGACGAGATTTTACTTCAGCAGTCGTTTACCCTTGCTCCGTATGTCGAAGCTACCGCCCCCGGCGTTTGCACGATTCAATTTACGGACAATCGAGATCTGGTGACGAAGCTTTCGCGCGCGATCAAGCAATTGGCCAAATGCGAGCTCACCGCGCAAGCCGGTATTGCGCATTTGCCGGATACAAGTTTTCTAGCGGCCCATCTGGCGCGGCCTTTTTTGCAAATGGACGATGCAAAAAAATTTCTCGCGCCGCTGCCGATCGAGACACTTGCAATCGGGATTAACTGATGGACGGCGCCGGTTTTCGTTCGATGAAAATGCGGTAAACCCAACCGCCTAACGCTCCCCCGACAAACGGTCCGATCCAATAAACATAATGGTCGCGCCAGAAATTTGCCGCGACGGCCGGTCCGAAAACACGCGCGGGATTCATGGCTGCGCCGGTAAGAGGTCCGCCGAACAAAATGTCCAGCGTAATTGCCGATCCAATGGCAAATCCGGCGACTCCTCGTCCACGTTCGTCCACCGCCGTTCCATAAACGACAAAGACAAGAAAAAAGGTCAAAATTGCCTCGACCAAAATTCCCTGCATTCCGCTCAGATTAATCGCCAGCTGCGGAGTTCCCGTGACAACCACATCGCGTCCAAACAAACCGAGGCAGATGAAAGCGGCGGTTATTCCACCGAGCAACTGCGCGATCCAGTAACGAATCGCGTTCGGGATTGTCATGTGACCTCCGCAAAGCAAACCAAATGTGACGGCCGGATTTAATTGACCGCCGGAGATGTGCATGGTGGCGGAGACAAAGGCCGCGATGGTCAGGCCGTGAGCAAGCGCAACCGCGAGAGTATCGTGTCCCGCGGTTTTAATTGCCCCGATTCCGACAAAAATCAGAGCGAACGTTCCGATGAATTCAGCGAGGCAGGGACGAAACTTATCCATGCGTCGATGCAATCAGATTGCAGCGGAACTGACAACGCCCTTCTGGAGGGACACGCGCCGTCGTGTCCCAAATATCGGGGCGCCGACAACGCGGCGCCCTCCATTTAACCGCCGGCGTAATTCGGATATCTTTCGCGCAACTGCCGGGCGGCCCGATCGGCTTCATCGGTTTTGCCTGCCCGTTGATAGGCGACTGCCGCTTTCTGCAGCGCGCGCGGTGTGATGACCGGATCATCGTAAAGGAGGGCCACCCCCATGAAAGCTTTACCCGCCTCCTCGAAGTGGCCGCGCTCGAACTGAACATCTCCCGCGAGAAGACGCGCCTCGGCGTTAACCCGCCCTTCCGGCTGCAGAACCATGATTTGCTCGGCAATTTTCTGTGCGTCGTCAGCTTTGTGCGCAGCGATTTTTACCCCACCGAGCGCAAGCAACACTTTCGCTTTGCCCGCCGGGTCGGTAGCAATTTGTAGATATTTGCCGAAGGCGCTTTCTGCTTCCTCAAAGTTTTGCAGCCTAGCCGCGGCATCGCCGAGGTAAAACCAGAAGTCGGGCTTGACGTTGGAGGGGTTGTCGATTTTGCCTAAGACGCTCAGATATTTCTCGGCCGCCGCATAATTTTTTTCGTTGTAATACTCAATCCCGAGCCACTCTAAGATTTCACCGGGTACAGTGGCGGTTGGGCTCGTTTTCATAAGGTTATCGACCTCGGTTGAAAGTGCCGGCCGGTTCCGCAAATAAAAGTACGAAGAAATGATACGAATCGTCGCGAGATTGTAATACTGCTCCTTGTCGAGCTGACGCGCTGCCTCGAGCGCGGCAAGGGCTGTCTTATAGTCCTTTGTTTCAAACGCGGTTTTACCGATATAATATTGCGCCTGTGCCGCGACAGAGCTCTTGGGGAATTCCTTAAGGAGCTGGCGAAAGGTATCGCTCATGCCTTTGGCATTTTGCTGCTGCCCGAGGATGAGTGCCTTGTGCTGCAAAGCTTCTTCCCGCTCGTAGGCGCGAGGATATTTCGTCACGATCACATTCCAATCCGCGAGCGCAGCGTCATAATTCTTATCCTGCTGGTAAACAAGAGCGCGCTGCGCAAAAGCGGCAGAGGCTTGCGGACTATCCGGAAATGCTTGCACGAAATAAGAGAACGCCTCAATGATCCCGGCGACATCCTTCATTTGGATGTAAGACCAGCCGAGTTTATAAGCGCTTTCCGCACGCAACTTCGGAGATAGTTGAGAGGCGCGCAGTTCCGCGTAAATTGGCGCGGCCCGGGCATAATTCTGCTGTTTGTAGAGCGCCTCCGCTTTCAGCAGCTTGGCCTGATCAGCGCGTTCCGTGGTCGGGTTCGAGGCCAGGAATTCATCCACCTCCGGAGGCAGCCTCGAAGTATCGGAGTTGTAAATGTTGATCAGCCGCTGGTAACGCGCGTCTTTCGCCTCTTCACGATCCGGATAGTTCGCGATGATCTCGCCATAAATCGACTCTGCTTCGGCTGCGTGCCCGAGTTGCCGTTGGCTGTTGGCCGCGAACAACATGACTTCCGCGCGAGCTTCTTCCGGGACTTGCTGCTGCAATTTCTTGTAGTCGGCGAGCAACTGCGCGTACTGACCCGACTGATATTGCAATCGCACAATACCAACTTGAGCAAGCGCACGCCAGCGCCCCGCCTCCGGTAACGAGCGCCCTTTCTGCAGCAACGCCATCGCTTTGTCAGTCATCGGCTTGTCGATCTTGCCTTTCTCCGGCTGTTGCAGATCGACAGTAAGTAGCCCGGCGCGCACGGTCGCTTCGGCTTTCAACGCCGGCTTCTCTGTCTCGTTGGCAAGCGCTTCGTATTGTTTGAGCGCGTCATTTTTTCGCCCCCGGACTAGCGCGATTGAAGCAGCCGTCCGTCGGGCGTCTTCGCGATAGGGGTTTGGATTCTTGACCTCGGCAACCTGCTGGTGGATGTCATAAGCTTCATCCTTCCGATCGAGCGCTTCGAGACAGCGTGCTTCGAAATAGCGCGCGGAAAGCGCAACCGCCGACTCCTTCGATTTCACGGCGGAACGATGAAAGAGCGGGAGTGAAGCCGCATAATCTTTTTCTGTGAAAGCCATCTCGGCCAGGGCATAGGCGGCCGGTCCGGCAAACTCGCTTTCCGAATAGTCGTTCAGCACTCTTTGGAAACTGGAGCGAGCATTCGAGGCGCGATTCAGATTTCGATAACATTCCCCGAGCGAAAAATAAGCGTTCGCTCGACCTGAACCTCCTGGATAGTCGTCCAGGTATTTTTGATATTCCGGAATGGCTAGATCGTAGAGTTTCCGAGTGAAAAGCGCGTTCGCGTAATCGAGCTGCCGCCGATCTGGCGCTTCCGTCTCCGGCCTTACTGGCTCGGGAGTTTGCTCTGCTGAATACGGGCCTGGTCCCGTCGATTCATCAATCGGGACCGCCCGCCTGACGGGCAGTTCGTCGACGGGCTGAGCGCGACGCACGTCAGGCGCCCGTTGAGCCAGAGACGTGCCGCCAACCCAAAGTAGGATTGCCAGTTGGCAAAGAGCGGCTGCGCTCCGCACGAATTTCATTTCGCGGTCGCGAAGGCAACGTTGGTAATTCCGGCTTCGGTGCAAATGTTGCGCCGGCTTCATCGCCGCGGATCACGACTGCCTGCTCCGAGTTAAGCCGGACGAGGCTTTTTAATAATTCGCCCAGCTCAGGGCCAGTGAGCGTGCGCCGGTTGACCACTACGTTGCCGTCCGCTTTGACGTTGACCACTACATCACCGATGGGGGCAGTCTTTTCTTTAGCCGCAGAAGCTTTCGGCACTTTTACATCGAGCTCATTCTCGCTGCGCGCCGCGTTCCAGGTCATGAGAAAGAAAATGAGAAGAAGAAGCAGAACATCGACAAGCGGCGCAAGCTGAATGCCCGGATGAACCGGAGTGGCTCGGCTGCGCAGATTCATATGAGTGCGATGTCGATCTTAGATGAGATCGCCACTTAAAAGTCTTCTTCCAGCAAAACGGGAGTGCGTTCCAGGCCCTTTTCTCCGTGACGTACTGAAAGCAACGCGAGCAAGTGGGTGACGGCCGATTCCAGATCGGATATCAAACGTTGCACGCGTCCGCGGAAAAATGCATAA
>QHRC01000063.1:1442-4468 GCA_003219995.1 Verrucomicrobiota bacterium | reverse complement strand
CGAAATAACCGATGCGCAAGCCGCGCGTTTGTTCTTGCTGCCTCGCCCACTTGGTCGCATAGACCAGCCGTTCTGCGAGCAAGTCGATATCGAAGCGCAGCTCCGCCGTTCGCGTATCGACCAATTCCTCTTCGGGCGTAAGCAGATCGAAGAGTAGTGTCGCCAGCCCGGAATTATTGAGCGTGCGCGCGACAAATTGATTGCGCGGACTTAAACGGCTGCTGCCGCTGCCGTGAACGAAGAGAACCAGCGCGCTAGCTCCATCGGCAATCGTCAAATTGCCATCAAGGGTTGCCCGTCCGGCGGGAATCTGCACCTCGTTCATGATTACACCGCGAAGGGATAAGTCTCCGGCAATTCGCCTTTCTCCCAGACGCTCGTCCGTTCGAGCGGCTGGAGAGCGCGCGTTTCGTCGATGTGAATGATGGCGTCGAACTGCTCCGGCAGACGCGCGTGAAAATAATGACTGAGGCGTTCGGTTTCCGGTCGATAAATCACGCCGATCGCCCGTTCCAGCCGCGCTTTGTGCAAGATGTCGATCGTGTGATTTTTCTCGCGCAGATCGATCAGAAACCTGGGCAGGCCGACTTCGTGGAAAAGTTCTTCGTAACTTTCGGGAAGGGCCGGCCGCACGCGTTTTCGCTCGGCGATCTCCCCCCAATCCGAAGCCGCGGTCACGCTACCGTGGTAGGTGGTGAAACCGATGAGGACGGCTTCATTTCCAAAACGCTCACGAATCAGCTGGCCAACATTCAGCTCGCCGCGCTCGCTCATTTCGGTCGCGCGCGCATCGCCGAGGTGCGAATTGTGCGCCCAAACAATCGCCTTCGGCTGACGACTTCCATCAAGATGCGCGACCAGCGCTTCGATCGTCTCAACCATGTGACGATCGCGCAAATTCCATGACGACGTCCGGCCGCGAAACATCGAGCGGTAGTAGCTCTCGGCGTTTTTGACCAGACGCGCATTTTGTTCGGCAAAGAAAAGTTCGTCCGCCGCGCGCTGGCCATCACGGCTCAAAAACTCTGCGGCTTTTCGTTGGATCTCGAGGAGTTGATCGACCACTTCGTCTTCACATGACTCGATAATGCCGGCGGTCGCGGCGTAGCCATATTCCTGCGGTTCTTGGCTGAAATGTTCGAAGCAGGCATAGCGACCGCGGGCGCGCCGGGCCGCTTCGGGATCCACTTTCTGCAGATAACTCAAAACGGCATCGATCGAGGCATGCAGGCTGTAAAGATCCATCCCGTAAAAGCCGGCCGGCGCTTTTTTTGGATCAACATCTTTATTGAACCGGCGCAGCCACTCGACGAACTCGACCACGACGGTGTTGCGCCACATCCAGGTCGGAAAACGGCAAAATCCCGACAGCGCTTCGTCTGCGTTTGCGTCATTACTCGCGCCTCGGACGTAGCGATGGACTCGATTCGCGTCCGGCCAGTCCGCTTCGATTGCGATCACCGTGAAACCTTTCTCGGCAATTAGCCGTTTTGTAATCTGGGCGCGCTCGAAATAAAATTCATGCGTGCCGTGCGACGCTTCTCCAAGCAACACCAAGCGCGCCTCCCCAACCAGGTTCATGAGCGAATCGTAATCGGCCGAGTCCCCGCTGAGCGGCTGCGCCATTTGGCGAACAATGTTGGCGTCGCTCATTGATCTACTCGGCTCCCGCCTCTGGCTTCGGTTGTCGATCCTGCGCGGCGCGGGCCAGCAACTTGCGCACTTCCTCGTCACTCGTTTGCGAGAAATCCTCATAATACTGACCGACGGCCTGAAACCATTCTGGCGTAATCGCGCAGACGGTTTCGTCCACTTCAGTCTCAAATTCCCGGCATGTCTCCGCTGCACCCACCGGCACACCGACAACAATCTTTGCAGCCTCCCGACGGCGTAGGGCCGCCACTGCAGCGCGCATGGTTGCCCCGGTCGCCAAACCGTCATCGACCAGAATGACGACGCGTCCGCGCAATTCCGGCGCTGGCCGCCCGTCGCGATAGATTTGTTCGCGTCGCTCTAGCTCGGCTGTTTCCTTCGCCGTCACCGATGCGATAAGCTCGTCGGCATTGGGCAAAGCGCGTACGACATCGTCGTTCAACACCCGTACGCCGCCGGAGGCGATTGCGCCCAGAGCGAGTTCTTCAAAACCGGGGACGCCGAGTTTGCGGACGATGAAAACATCGAGGGGCACATGCAGGCGCCGCGCCACTTCGTACGCGACCGGGACGCCCCCTCGCGGCAGACCGAGCACGATTACGTCCTCGCGCCCGGCATACTTTTCAAGCTTTTCCGCGAGGAGCCGGCCGGCCTCCACTCGGTTTGAAAAAGCTCTCATGCGACTGGGGTTATTCGGCCATCATCGTTCGCGAAGCGGGTCGATCTTATGTTCTGTAGCGGCGGTCTGCGACCGCCGCAACCTGGAATCCCTGCTCCGCAATCTGCGAAGTTAGTGAGAGATTCCTCGACTTCGCTCGGAATGACAAAGGCTTATCGCGGCAGCGGCTGCTCGAGATTCGCCAGCGCATAAGCCGCGACCGCGACGACTGCTGAATTCTCGGCCAATTCTTTCGGCACGATTTTATCGAGGGTATCGGCGGCGGTGTGGTGATAATTAAAATAGAAACGGCTGTCCTGAATTGGACTGAATGCGGGAACATTCGCCTTTTCCATCGGTTCGATGTCGGCGCCGACGTGGTCGACGAAATTTGTTCCGCCTGCGCCCGATTCTTGTAAAACCGCCGAGACAGGTGCCAGCATCTTCTTGATTTCGAATTTTCCTTTGATGTTAAGACCAATCGGATGGCCGGCGCCGCCGTCGGTCTCCAGCGCGGCAAAATGGTTAGACCATTCTTTCTCGTGATCTTTCGCGTACTGTTTCGAGCCGGCGAGACCGTTCTCTTCGTTCATCCACGCAATCACGCGGATCGTTCGTTTCGGTTTCAAATGAAGTTTTTGAATCAGATTCGCCGCTTCCATTGACACCGCCACACCCGCGCCGTCGTCGATCGCACCCGTTGCCAGATCCCACG
>QHRC01000063.1:976-1410 GCA_003219995.1 Verrucomicrobiota bacterium | reverse complement strand
TACGATCACGATTTGCTCCGGATGCTCGGTGCCTTTGATGTCCTCGATGACGTTCGCGCTTTTGACATCGGGCAGCTGCTGCGGTGTCATTACCAATTTCATTCGCACCGGACCTTGGCGCACAAGATCGACAATCAAGTCTGCATCTTCAGCCGCGACCGCACCCGCCGGAATTTTCGGCGCATCGGTCGCGTATTGTGTTTGGCCCGTGTGTGGCAATCGATAATCCGCGCCGCCAACCGACCGAATCAAACAGGCAACCGCGCCTTGTCGCGCCGCCGCGCTCGGGCCATCGCTTCGATACACAACCGCCTCTCCATAGGCTTCACCGCCGCGCCCTTCCGCCGCCATTTGTTTGTCGAACGGATAATTGAAGAGCACGATCTTGCCCGCGACTTTTTCCCGCGGCAGCGCTTTTAATTCGTCGAAATTTT
>QHRC01000063.1:0-942 GCA_003219995.1 Verrucomicrobiota bacterium | reverse complement strand
CGCAGAGCGCAATTTTTTGCGTCGTGTTTTCGGCCTGACCGGGAAATTGCACGAGCGTCGCCGTTTCTTCCCCTCGCACCCAATGGGGCACCATTACTTTCTCGAGCTGCACTTCGCAGCCGATCCCTCTCAATTCGTTCGCGACGTACTCGACCGCTTTTGCCGCCTGTGCCGATCCGCTCAAGCGTGGGCCGATGTTGTTCGCCAGGTGCGCCACCTGCCGATACGCGAAATCGCTCTTCAACGCCGCTTGTTGCAGCCGTTTCAAATCAGTCAACGTCTGCGGTGAAAACACGATCGGGGTTGGCGAGGGTGTCGGAGTTGCAGTAGGTGTCGATGCTGATTCTTGCGCGAAAGTTCGGGCGGCCCATACCAACAAGATGGTCGCCAGACCAATTGTTGAGCGGGAAAGAGGCAAAATGAGAGATTCCTCTGGCTTGGTTCGGAATGAAATAGTCGCGGCTATTTGGGACGACTGGTCGCTTGTCACACGTCACATGTCACTCGCCTGCCGCGCCGGAGCTGAGCGAAGGCGGGTCACTTCCCGCGCCCTTCGTCGAAGTCGATGAAGTCAACGATCGTCATGATATCGGCGCGATCCGTGACGCCTGCTTTTTGCTTCGCCCCGTCCAAAACCGGCGTAGCGAAATCGCACCAACCTAGCTTCGAGACGAACCCGTTCCAGACTAACAGGTCGCCTTCATTCAGCCGCCGGCCTTTCTCATAGCACCACTTCAGGATTTCCTCATCGGGCCCGCCTTGCGTCACCCGGTCGCAAAGGTCGCGATAATGAACGCGCAGAAAATTGCAGCACGCGCTATCGGCCGTCCTCGGCGCGCCGAGGTTCTTGTGATAATCCTCGTGCAGCTCCCCGCACGCGTGCATGCGAATCTTGTCTAGCATCCGCGGGAAGTACATCATCCCGCTGGTCGTTTCTTTGGG
>QHRC01000062.1:4744-5195 GCA_003219995.1 Verrucomicrobiota bacterium | reverse complement strand
GGGGGCGCACGTACTCGACGTCGGCTGCGGAAATGGTTACACAGCGGGGCAACTCCTCACGCGAGGCTGCGATGTTATCGGAATTGATCTAAGCAAAACAGGTATTGCTTTGGCGCGGCAGACCTATCCAGCGGCGCGATTTGAGGTGCTTCCGGCAGACGATCAAATCTTGCCGAGACTTGGGTGCTCGCCGTTTGATATCATCGTAAGCACTGAAGTAATTGAACATCTCTACGCGCCGCGTGAATATATGAAGGGCTGCTTTATGGCGCTTCGGCCAGGCGGAAGACTTGTGCTTTCGACCCCCTATCATGGCTATCTCAAAAATCTCGTCATATCGTTATTCGATAAATGGGACGAGCACTTAAATCCGCTGTGGGACGGTGGACATATCAAGCTTTGGAGTAGAGCGACGCTGTCATGTCTCTTTACCGAAACCGGCTTCGATAAT
>QHRC01000062.1:333-4625 GCA_003219995.1 Verrucomicrobiota bacterium | reverse complement strand
ATTTTGACCTTTAACGAGTCGGCAAATATCACGCGCACACTTGAGCCGTTGCACTGGGCGCGGCAGATCGTTCTTCTAGATAGTCTCAGTACCGATAATACGGTTGCGATTGCCCGCTCGTTTGCAAATGTCTCTATTCACCAACGGGCGTTCGAATCTCATACGGCACAGTGGAATCATGGTATCGGCCTTGTGCAGACAGACTGGGTTCTCGCGCTCGACGCAGATTATGTGACGAATCCTGAATTCGCCGCAGAACTGGAGAGGTTGTTGATCTTGCCCGGCACCAATGCATTTTTTGCTCGGTTTATCTACTGTGTTTTCGGACGGCCGCTTCGCGCCAGTCTTTATCCGCCGCGTGCCGTTCTATTTCGACGCGAAAGTGCACGCTATGTTCCGGACGGACACACGCAGCTGCTTCGGTTCGATGGAAACGCCGGTGATTTGAACGTGCCGATACGTCATGATGATCGCAAACCTTTGGGGCAGTGGTTGCAGGCGCAGGGTCGATACGCGCGGCTCGAGGCGGAGAAAATCACCGCCGGCGGTGCGAGCAGTTTTCACGATTCGATTCGAAAATGGATTGTCCTCGCGCCTCTACTAACGCCTCTTTACTGCCTGTTTTGCAAAGGGTTAATTCTCGATGGTTGGGTGGGGTGGCATTACGCGTTTCAACGGACTATCGCCGAAATGATTCTTTCCTTGCGCGTGATCGAACAAAAGCTCACGACAAGATAACTTTGAAAAGTTCATGACCGTAGCAGTGATTGGATGGGGCTATGTTGGGTTGCCGCTGGCGCTTCAATTCGCCCGCTCCAACGTCCGCATTCTCGGACGATGATCCGCACATTCGTCGTTCGATGCTGTTATGATCAGCACGGCAACACTTAGAGAGAAGCTATGTCGAGCTCGCGAATTTGACGGAATGGATCGTGGACACGCGCAACGTGATGGCAGCGGTCGCTACGCGATTTGCAAGGCGTAGGGGGCGACAAACTGAGGACTGCTTTCCTTGCGCTGGAACGCGTATAATGCGCGTTGGGCAAAATGGCTATCAGCGAAGATGTCGATCTTGCGTCCCACCGAACCGTGGATCGCGCGGACTACGCAGCAGCCGGCGCTAAAAGTGGATCGGACGATCGCGAGAGCGCAGTAACCGCCCGCTCGCGGACTAGACGAGTGTTTACGCATGACTGGGCGCCGGCCGTGCTTTATCTGTTTTTGGACATTTTGAGCTGGGTCGCAATCTACGGCACGATCAGTTTTCTGCGCCGCGAGGCATTTTCGGCAACGCCCCTCGAATTTTTTATGGTGGATATGTTGCAGCTGGTAGTGATCGTGCAGGCTTTGTTCATCGTCGGAGGTTACGATCGCCACACCGACATGCGCACACTTTCCTACACGGCCGAGCATCTTCTGGCCCTGATCGGCGCTGCTGCGGTCAGTGCGTTGTTAGTATATTCCGCCGCTACCTTCGATCGGTCGATGAAGCCGAGCCGCGGAGTCGTTCTTTTGAGCTTTATTCTTTTTGTGCCGGTCTCGCTCAGTTATCGCCGTTGGATCCGCAGCTTTGTTGTGACCGCCAGCGCAAGCAAAGCTTTTCTCGTGATCGGTTCGGGAGAATTGGCCACTCGTTTTAAGCGGGCTTACGAAGAATCGGACAACAGGCAACGACTCGAGTTCGTCGATATCGAAAAGGAGCGGCCGTTGGCAGGAGAGAATTTGAGCGCCGACTCGAGCGGTTTCGCCGCGAAGATCGACAATCTGGATGAGCGCTACAGCGGAATTATTCTGGCCGAAGCGGCAACTCGTTTTACGCCGGAGCTACTCGAGCGACTTGTGCGAACGCAGTTCCAGCGCACCCGCGTTTACACGTTGGAATCGTTTTACGAAACGCACTGGCGTTATGTGCCTTTGGATGCGATCGACCCGGTCTGGCCGCTTCAGACTGGATTCCAACTAGCGCGAATTTCACCGTATCACTACTTGAAGCGCCTTTTTGATCTGGTGGTCTCAACTCTTGCGCTCATCCTTTTTGCGCCGCCGGCCATTCTGATTGCCCTGCTGATCTGGCTGGTAAACGGCCGGCCGATTATTTTTTCTCAAGCGCGCGTCGGCCGTGACGAACATCCATTCACCATCTACAAATTCCGGACGATGGAGGCGCGATCAGCCGAAGAGCCAGAAGATATTTATACGCGCAGCGACGATCGGCGTCTGCTGCGATTGGGACGCTGGCTCCGAAAGTTGCGCCTGGATGAACTGCCGCAGCTTTGGAACGTGTTTCGCGGCGAAATGAGTCTTATCGGCCCGCGAGCGGAGTGGACGAAATGTTCCGAGCGTTATGAGAAGAAAATTCCCTTCTATCATTTCCGGCACCTGGTGAAACCGGGAATCACGGGTTGGGCGCAGGTAAATTATCCGTACGGCGAGAGCGATGAGGATGCGATGGAAAAGCTCAAGTACGATCTTTATTATATTCGCCATTACTCGCTCAAGCTCGACGCCATGATCGTGCTCAAGACCGTGTACACGATGCTATTTGGGAAGGGACGCTGAGGATCAGAGGCCAGAAGTCAGAAGTCAGAAGTCAGAAGTCAGATAACGGGTAACCAATTTGCCGATGCATTTGATGCGCGATGGGGCTCGTTGGATTTTTGTGGTCGCGCTGTTCTGCGCCCCATGGGCCTACGGTGGCACGACAGCGGCAAGCATCACGATGATCAATTGGTTGCTCCTGGCCACGCTCGTGCTTTGGATTGTCGAGCTCTTGATCAATTGCCGAAAGCCCGGCTTCCCGCGCGCTCTTCTTTTCCTGGTTTTCGTTTTGCTCGCGATCGGGGGCTGGATGGTGCTTAACGCTTCCTCAATCGGCGATTCGGAATTCAACGCTTTTGCTCCGCTTGAGAAAATTTCCCCGCATCTGACGGGCTCGATTGATTATGCGATCAGCGTGGCATGGATGATCCGGGCCGCACTTTTGCTCGGCGTTATTTTGTTCGTTGGCGATCTTTCACAAGACGACCACTGGTTCCTCCGGCTCTGGGTCGCGATCGGGATCGTGGCTGGTTCGCTGGCGTTTCTCGGTTTGTTGCAAAAGGCGACGGGCGCCGAGATGATTTTCTGGCAGCCGGCCCTTGAACCCGAGTTCAATACATTTTTTGCGACATATTATTATCACGCAAACGCCGGCGCATTCTTAAATCTGGTCTGGCCGCTGACTGCCGGCCTGGCCGTGCGCGCATTCATCACTCCATCTAACACCGGCGTGCGCTCTCTCTGGGTAACTATTTTTGTTCTGACGCTGGCTTCGGTTTTCGCCAATACGTCGCGCATGGCACAGCTGATCGCTGTCCTATTGTTCATTCCGCTGGCATTTCAGCTCGGCCCACGCGTGGTGCGGAGGCTTTCACATGTGGAGAAAAATATCGCGCTTGCCGGCGCCGGTGCGATTTTTCTGGCGCTCGTTGCCGTCGGCCAAGCCAGTCATCTCGAGCAGCCGATTACGCGGTGGCAAAGTCTTTCCGAAAATATTTCTACGGACGCGCGGTGGCGGGCAGCAGCAGCCGCGGTCAGAGCCTTTCCAGAGGTTGGGCTTTTTGGGTTTGGTCCTGGAACTTTTCGCGTTGTTTTTCCTTTCTACAACAAAGTTTCGAGTGCGCCGGCCGCGGGCTTCTGGCGCTTTTTGCACGAAGACTATCTTCAGACTGCGCTGGAATGGGGCTGGCTCGGAGGCGCGTTATGGGCGGCGCTGTTCTTTGGAGGAATGGTGGTTGCGGTTCGGCATTACCGATCGCCAGATGTCCGAAGCTGGTTTCCGCGCCGGCGTCTGCTTCTTCCGCTGGTCGTGATCGCGCTGGCCGGCGTGGCGCTGCATGCGCTGGTCGATTTCCCCCTGCAAATCGCCTCAATCCAACTTTATGTTGCTACCTATCTTGGCCTCTGTTGGGGAAGTGGGGCTGGGGGAGAGCGGAGGTCAGCCTACGGCCCGGCGGGAGGTCAGATAACGAATAACAAATAACGAATAACCTTTAACTTTTCTCTGCGCCGTTGCCTTTGTCGGAACGCGCGGCGTATCGCTCGCTGTAACTGCGCGAATACGATCCTTCACCGGCGCCATACCCGGGCGAAGAGTAGTAATAATAGTAACCGACGCCACGATTGCGAGGGAGGCGATTCAGGACCAAACCGGCCGGACGAATGCCAGAACTTATCAGCAAAGAAATAGCGCGACGCACAGCCGGACGTGGGGTTTTGCGCGCGCGCAGGACCATGCAGACTGTCTGGACATG
>QHRC01000062.1:0-275 GCA_003219995.1 Verrucomicrobiota bacterium | reverse complement strand
ACAGCCGCGTGGCTTCCGCGATCAACTGACTAAAGGAAGGACCGCTCAAGATCTCCGCCGGATTTGGAGCGCGTCGCCCTCCGGCCAGCACAAAAAGTTGCCCGCCGGTGGCAGTAATAATGTTTCCGGTGACGGCAATGGTGTCACCGACAACATCAATTTCCTGCGCAGAAATCGGTCGTGCGGCCGATTCAAGGTTGGCGTCGCCGACCAGGCAGTCGACGATACCAGGTCCTTGGTCGGAGTTATTTTTTCCTGTCGCCAGCCGGAAAATT
>QHRC01000012.1 GCA_003219995.1 Verrucomicrobiota bacterium | reverse complement strand
GATTGCCGATCAGTTGCAGGCCAAGCTTTCACCACGTGAAGAGAGCGCTATCGAACGTCCTCCGACAAGCGATATCAGCGCGTTCGATCTTTACGCGCGCGCCAAAAATATTCTTCTGACGCCAAGCTCCAGTGGGAAAGCGGGTTTACAACAGGCAGTCGATCTGCTGAACCGGGCTGTCGGACGTGATCCATCGTTTTTTGATGCATATTGCCAGCTCGCCTACGCTCATGACGCGCTTTATTTTTACGGCCTCGACCATACATCGGCGCGCCTGGCCCTAGCGGAAGCAGCCCTACAGGTGGCCTCTCGCCTTCGTCCGGATGCTGGTGAAACGCATCTTGCGCGTGGGCAAAACCTTTATTGGGGATACCTCGATTATGACGGTGCTTTGGCTGAACTGGAAGTTGCCCGCCAGACGTTGCCTAACGATGCGCGGATATTCCGGTGGACAGGCCTCATTCAGAGGCGTCAAGGGCACTGGGAAGAATCCACGCGAAATCTTGAGCGCGCGGTGGAGCTGAACCCGCGCGATATTGAACTGCTGCAGACGGGCGTGGCAGCGAATTACTGGCTCCTTCGGCGCTATGCAGAAGCAAAACCGTCGTTGGTGCGTGTATTGGCTTTTGTACCTAACGATGCCGTTACGAAAGTATCGCTTGCGGGCCTCGACTTTGATTGGAAAGCCGATACCCGACCGTTGCATCAAACAATCGATTCAGTTCGGGCCACAAATCCTGCCGCGGTGCCGAGTATCGCTAATGTTTGGCTTATTTGCGCACTGGCCGAACGCGACGCCGCCGCTGCAAAAGATGCCTTGATCGCGTTTGGCGAAGAGCCAATTGGCTTCTCCGATAATGTTTTTTTCAATCGTCCATTTGCAGAAGGCGTCATCGCGCGTATGACAAAAGACGATGAGAAAGCGCGGTCGGCTTTTATCGCTGCACGCGCGGAGCAGGAGAAAATCATCCAAGCTCAACCAAATTACGGCCCGGCGCGGTGCGTGCTTGGTTTGATCGACGCCGGTCTCGGCCGGAAAGAGGAAGCGCTACGCGAAGGCCGGCGCGCAGTCGAGCTTCTTCCCGTGGAAAAAGATTCGATGAATGGTACGGCCATGGTTAAGTATTTGGCCGTGATCGCTGCATGGATTGGTGACAAAGATCTCGCCTGCGAACAGCTTGCCAGCGTCATCCGCCGTCCAAGCAGCCTCAGTTACGGCCAATTGAAACTGCTGCCGTTCTGGGATCCATTGCGTGGCGATCCGCGCTTTGAGAAACTGGTTGTCGAATCACAGAAACCGGTCGCGATTAAGTAGAACATCGTTGTAGCGGCGGTCTGTGACCGCCGAAAACCAGAGAGAACGACGCTCATAGAGCGCCGCTACAGCCGATTCAACTTCGCTAAAATTTCCGGGTCGCGCACATCGGCCCAGTCGCCAACGAGTTCGAGCGCTTTCACTTTCTTGCCTGACTGAGCCATTTCGCGAATCGCGTCCGTCAATTCGTACTCGCCGCGCGGTGATGGTTGTAATTTTGCGGTGAACTCAAAAATGCTCGGCCGAAACGCATAAAGACCGGCGTTGTACCACGGACTGGTCTCTTCACCCGGCTTCGCCTTCTCGCGAAGATCGACAAGTTCCATTTGCGCGTTCAGAAAAACAGCTCCGCCTTGGCTCACGTCTTCGTTGCGTTTCACGCTGATGATGGCCTCGGCGTCGTCCGCAAGATCGACAATTGATTTATAGTTTCGCGGATCGACCAGGATATCGCCGTAACTCAAAACGAAGGGCGCATCGCCGACGAAATCGCGCGCAAGATCGACGACGCGACCGGTTCCATCCTGCACGGCTTGCATGGCGTAATTAATTCGCAGACCAAAGCATGTGCCATCGCCAAAGTAGTCTCGAACCGTGTCGCTGTGATAGCCGACGATAATTAAAAAGTTTTTAATTCCCGCGGTCTGCAATCCTTCAACAATATGCAGGAGAATTGGCTTCTCCCGCACTTTGATCATCGGTTTCGGCAGATCGACCGTAAGCTCGCGCATGCGCGTGCCGCGCCCAGCCGCAAGTAAAACCGCCTTATCGACCCTGGTCATAAGCCAATTCCGAAAGTAACTGTAGCGGCGGTCTGTGACCGCCGAAGTCAATCTGCTCTCCAACATGAAAAGAGCCGACTACAGTCGCGGCGACTTTTATACGTGACTGCCCGCCCTGGAGATGCCGATTTTGCTTTTCAGCCTCCTTTTCGTCGGCCCCGGAAAGTACAATGTTGATAAGTTGTAACGCTATTGCTTGGCTTCGGTTTTGCCGCTGATGACGAGAGCGGGTAAGTCAAGCTGTTTGATTAATGCGCTCACCTTCGGTACGTCGTCGCTCTTGATTTGCGCCCACTTTTTTACCTGCTGGTCGAGCTGGTCGCTCAGGGCTTGGAAAACGTCCAGATGCGACTTGGTTGGTGCGGAGTCGCCGGCGTCGATCGCGTGGCTGAAAGTGTCGAATTTTTCGTTGAGCATGCTGGGAAAAGCGAGTGTTCCCTCAGAGCTTTTCGTCTTGACCTGAACAAGCTGCTGCTCGACGTCGGACATTTTGTGATCGAGATCATCGGCCGCGGTGAGCGCGGCTTTCAAGCGCGGATCATCTTCGAACCGTTTGTGGAGTGATTGAATTTGCGATTTCACTTCGCGGATTTCGTTGACGGCTTGATGCAGCTCCGAGATGCGATCATTGACTCGCTTGGAAAGATCGAATTGCTTTTGCAAAGCGGGTTCGGCCCCTTTGGTGCGCGGATCAATCGCGAGATGCAACGGCGTGTTCTGGCTTTTGCCGGAGACGGTCAATTTCACCTGGTACTCGCCCGGCAAAGCGAGCGGACCTTTCGGCCCATTGCCGGGATAGAACGCGCCGGGAATTTGGACAGGATCATCGTAACGCAGGTCCCAGGCAAAGCGGTTCATGCCTTCATTTGCTGGAATAGTTTTCGCGCGCTCGACCCGGTCGGGCCATTCCGGCGGCTGCGCGCCGTTTTTTTTCTCTTTGCTCGAGAGGTGCCGAACGAGCTTGCCCGAAGCATCCAGGATATCAATCGTGACTTCATCCTTGGGCGCGCTCTTGAAATAATAATCGATGATCGCGCCGGGCGGCGGATTGTCGCCAACTGGCTGGCGCTTATCGATTTCCTCGGGGTAATGCAGACGCAGCGCGGTTTCTGGTTGATAAAGAATCGTGTCTGCTTGCGCCGATTGTGTTGTCACTTGCCGCAACGGCGTCACATCGTCGAGCACCCAAAATGATCGACCATGCGTCGCGGCCACAAGATCATCATCCTTCACGACCAAATCATGAATCGGCGAAATAGGCAGATTTAATTGCAATGGTTGCCAATGCGTCCCGCTGTCGAACGAAACAAACACGCCGAGCTCAGTCCCCGCGTAAAGCAAGCCACGCTTTTTCGGATCTTCGCGGACCGCGTGGACATAGGCGCCTTCCGGGATTCCGTTTACAATTGCCGACCAAGTTTTGCCCAAGTCTGTCGTCTTGAAAATGTACGGTTTGAAGTCGTCGAGTTTATGTCGATCCGCTGCGACGTAAGCGGTGCTGCCGTCCTGGGGAGAGGCATCGATAAGATCGACAGTGCTCCATTCCGGCATTTTCGGAGTAACATTCGACCAATGCTGGCCATCGTCCGTGGTCACGTGCACAAGGCCGTCGTCTGTGCCAGCCCAAAGCGTTCCTTTTTTCACTGGGGATTCGGTGAGCGCGAAGACAGTATCGTAATATTCAACCGAAGTGATGTCGTTGGTGAGTGGTCCGCCGCTCGGCTGCTGCTTGCTCTTATCGTTGCGGGTCAGGTCCCCGCTGATCTGCGTCCAGCTTTGACCGTGATCGGCGGATTTGAAGACACATTCGGCCGCAGTGTAAAGCGTGTCCGGATCATGGGGTGAAAGCATGAGTGGCGAAACCCACTGGAAACGGTGCGCAAGATCGACAGCGCCGTGTCCAGAATTGTCCAGCGGGACGGGGCTAATATCTTGGATGTCCTCTTTGTTTTTGTCATAGCGAACGGCGTAACCTTCGCTGTTTGAGTAGATGATGTGCCAGTCGCGCGGGTCGGGGACGACAAAGCCGCACTCGCCATCACCGGCGATAAACCAATTTTCACGGCCGATCACGCCCGAATCGCTACGGCTCGCGATCCCGACGTTGGAATTGTCCTGTTGCGCGCCGTAAATGTGATAGGGAAACGCGTTATCAACCGCGACATGATAAAATTGCGCCGTCGGCTGATTGTTTAATGTCGTCCAGGTTTTGCCGCCATCGGTCGAAATACTGGCGCCGCCATCATTCACATTCGCGATCCGGTTCGGATTTTGCGGGTCGATCCATAGGCCGTGGTGATCGCCATGCCGCGCCGGCAATAAGTTGAACGTTTTTCCTCCGTCGACTGATCGAAACGCGCCGGTATTCAAGAGATAAACTGTGTCTGCCGATTTGGGGTCGGCGTAGACTTTGCTGAAATACCAGGCGCGCTGGCGAAATCGGCCGTCGTCATTCACCCGGCTCCAATGTTGTCCGGCGTCATCCGAACGATAGAGCCCGCCTTCCTTTGCTTCGATGATGGCGTAGACCCGATTGGAGTCCGCGCCCGAAACCGCGATGCCGATTTTTCCAAGAATCCCCTCCGGCAATCCATTTCCCTCGAGACGTTTCCACGTCACGCCATTATCTTCCGAGCGATACAAACCGCTGCCCGGTCCGCCGCTCGAAAAAAACCACGGCTGCCGGCGCGCCTGCCAGAGGGACGCGAAGACAATATTCGGGTTATGCGGATCAAACACAACGTCGACGCCGCCGGTATTTTCATCCTTGCTCAAAACTTTCGCCCATGTCTTGCCCCCGTCAGTCGTGCGAAAAATTCCGCGCTCCTGATTTGGGCCGAATGCGTGCCCAAGCGCTGCGATCAAAACCACGTCAGCATTTCTTGGATCGACAATCAACGCGCCGATTTGGCGCGTATCTTTCAACCCGACGTTTTTCCAGGTATTTCCGGCGTCGATCGATTTATAAACGCCGGTTCCGTAAGTCGTGTTGCCGCGAATCGCAGCTTCCCCTGTGCCTGCATAAACGACGTTATGATCGGATGGCGCGACGGCGATTGCGCCAATCGAAGAAATATCCGCCTTATCAAAAAGCGGTTTCCAGTTTGCTCCGCCATCAATCGTTTTCCAAACACCGCCCGCCACTGCCCCGAAGTAATAAATGTCCGGTTCGTCAGGAATGCCTTCAATGGCGAGCGCCCGTCCGCCGCGGAACGGACCGATTTGCCGCCACTGCATCCCATTGAACACTTTTTCATCGATCGCCCCGGCCAGCGTCCGTGAAGTTCGTGGAGTCGGACTGGCCGCGAAGATGCTTGAGTCAGCCAAAACAACAGCAGCCAGAACCAGTTGGGCGAACAATCGAAAACGCAAACTCGACGTAATCATCCGCCTAAGGTGGAAAGCTTGCGTCGACGTTCAACTAGAATCGCGCGAACATGTCACGCGTGACACACGGCTTGAGCGGTTGTAATAGTTTTAAAACGCGTACCCGACGATTGCACGCGTCTGGCACTTTGGTTCGTCATCGGCCTGCGTGATTTGGATGAGTCCGGTCACCGTTGCCCACCATCTTCCGCTTCGTATGGAAAAGTTTGGTCCGCCGGAGACAACAGGATGCTCGCCGCGCGACCAATCGGGAAACGCGACTTCATGCACGCATTCCGCGCCCACTGAAAAATGCCGGCTCAACTCGTAGCTCGCTCCGATGGATTGTTGGAATTCCGCCTCGCGTTCGGCGAGCTCCTTGCCATGCCAGACGGTTTCCAGTGTTGCGTTGTAACCGAAAATGACAGGCCCGACATTTTTCTGCGCGATCACCTTTGATTCCGATCCGAATAGTCTGTCGCCGCCCTGGATCTCTTCGTACACGGCCAGGCCGATTGGATCCGTCTCCGGGTCGTAGATGTTATAGATTAGCTCGAGCGCTGCATCGGAGAAAGCAAAGCCAGCGCTCTCTTTCGAACTCACATAAGTCCAGTCGGCAAGATAAAGGCCGCCCTGCAGTTTGTTCGTCACCCCGAACTCGATCTCGTGCCGGAAATCGATTTCCTGAAAACCGTGATCAGTCGTTTTGCCCGTTTGCCACGTCGCCCAGCTTTCCGCCTCCACTTCGCCTGGCTCGGCAACAGTTGCTTCGTAAACAAAAGTGAAATGACGCGCGTCTGCGAAACAGGACAACGCCGGCAAGATCGACAACATCAGAACAAGGAAGGGCCATCTCCGAATCGCCCCAGCGGGTAGGAAACCGCGGCTCCCTGGCTGGCCCGGCTCCATCCCGATTACGGAACCGTTTCCAATTGTTCGGTAATAGCCTCGTGGGCTTCAATTCTCGCTTCCAGCGCAGGCTCCGGTTCAACTGGCCCGTCGCCGCGAAAATGCCGGGCCGCATAATAAGAACCGATCACCAGGATCGCGGCAATAAATTGCGCGGTTAAAGTTTCGACGGTTGGGAAAACGGCGAACCACATCCCCGCCCACGCGGGCGTGAGACTCGCAAGCCAGCCGATCTCGGTGCGTCCTATCCAGTGCGCGAGCTGCATCTCCTGGGCTTGTTCGCCCACCATCACCAGCAGAACAACGCCGAGCAGGATCCCGGTTGTGATCAGCATTTTGCGGTAAGGAAGACGTTGCTGAAGAACAAAGGTCAGAATCGCGACCAAAGCGGACAGCATCACGCCGAGCAACGCTCCTTTTAAAACCACGCCGCCGCCTAACCGCAGATTGTAGCTTTGCAGGAAAAGCACGACCTCGAAGCCTTCGCGATAAAGAGACGTGAAGCCGAGCAGGATCAATCCCCATCGCAAACGCGCCCGCGAAATTTCCGCGGCGGCGCCATTGGAGAGCAACGCTTTTCGGCGTCGATTATGGGAGCGAATCCAGCCGCCCCAATAAATTTTGTGGAAGAACCAGTTCATGATCACGAGCAGAACGATCACAGCAAGAAGACCGGTTGCCGCTTGCAAGTCGAGCGCGGGAACACTTTCGGTCAGTTGCCCCATGATTCCGACCGCGATGCACCACGTGATCAGCGTCGCCAGAAAAGCGATCCCTGCGCCCAGCGCGACCGGGCGGCGCAGCGCCTGTTTAGCACCGGTCATGCTCGCCGTGATCGCCGCCAGCACAAGAATGCACTCCAGTCCTTCGCGGAAAACCAGCACACCAATGTCCAGAACAGCAACAGTCGCGCTGGTGTGCGGTTGCATCGGGTCGGGAGCGCCATGAGCGGCGATCCCTTGCCAAATGATGATGGCGATCACGCCCAACGCCGCCAATAAAATGCCGAAGCCAAGAGCGACGCGGAGCGCAGGTTGCCGTGACGATATCGATCTCACGCTGAAAATGTTACCATACGAGCGAGAACGCCGCTGCCGGTCGGTTGCGTTTTTTTAGCGGACGCTTGCAGGGGGCCGGCACCTTGAATTCGCCGTGAAGATCGCAAAAGGCACTTCTGTGGAAATGCCCGAGAATGTCGTTTTGAAAGTCCTCGACTTGCCAGCCAAAACCCTTAAGATGCCCATATGTTCCTAAAATCGTGCAGTATTAGCTTCGTTGGCTTACTCCTTGTAGCGTTTAGTGCCTGGGCCGGGACGCCGGCTCTTGAAGGCGTTGTGAAGGATCCCACTGGGCATCCCATCAAAGGCGCCGATGTTCGGATTGAAGGAAGAAAGGGAAGTAATTTTTCCAGGATTGTTAAGACCGATGCCACCGGCCATTACACGTCCGCTGGCTTGGCGGTTGGTATTTATAAGGTCACTCTCGTTGTCAACGGGGCCGTCAAGGCATCGATTCTCAATGCCCAGACGCAGTCTAGCAAACCCACTCAACTCAACTTTGAGCTGACCTCCAAAACAAGTCCCGTGAAGAAACACATGGTTTACGTTCCCGCCGACACCGGAACTCATATCGGCAACGGTCAATGGGTCGAAGTGGATGATAACGGCAATGTCGTGAACAGTACCGGAGTGAACGCCATCGACAAATCGAGTGGAAACGACGTTAGAGTCCTTCAAAGTAACAGCACCACAGGGCGTTTCAGATCGCCGTCGGGTCCATGATTTTACGAAGGTCGCAATCGGCGCGATAAGTGCATTAGACCTGGATTGCTTTTCTTGCGTCGATCAGCCGCGGCTCCGGCAGGGGCAGGTGGCAGCAAAGCGAATCATCCCACCTCAGGCGGACTTGCGTCGTCTGGTTAGGTGTTTGGCGGTGCAGCAGACAAGTCAGCTTCTTTAGCCGCCCGCCTTTTCGAAACGGTGCGTGCAATTCCTATAACAATAAGAATTACACTCGGCCAAAAAGTGAAGAGAGCCAGAATCCCAAATCCAACTGGATTGGGATTGGGATCACGCGTGAGACCGAGGCTTGCCAGCAGAATAATGATTAGGAGAGGACCGGTGCCGAGAACGAATAGCGCGGAGCCGATCCAAAGAAGCCGAGAGGTGCGACGCTTGTTTCGTGATGTCGCTGCGGATTGGCTCATGGATAGTATAACACCTAACGAGCTACAAGGTCAGCCACCGCTGGTGGCAGTGAGCATAACATCAGAGGTCAGAGGACGGAAGTCAGAAGTCAGTGTGGTCATTCTGATGCGGAAAGGTACTTCAGATATCGCAGTGTCGCTGGACGGTTTACGTCACTCATTGTGTGTCGGGCACGTAGGAAAGAAGAACGGCGCCTGAACTGAACGCCCTTGTGTCTACCAGTTTCAGGGTCATCTTGCTCGCATCTTTGAAGAGACGCTTCCCGCTTCCCAGAACAACAGGATAGACCAGAAGGTGATATTCATCGATGAGGTTATGCTGGATCAGCGTCTGGACAAGCCTGCCACTGCCGGCAACCAGGATGTCCTGACCAGGCTGTTGCTTCAGCTTCGCTATTTCTTCCGCGACATTCTCTTTAATCAGATGTGAATTGTCCCACTCAGCCTTTTTCAGGGTGGTCGAAACAACATACTTCGGGAGTTTGTTCATTCTGTCGGCAAAACCTTGTTTATCAGTCCTGGAGGGCCAGGCGGCTGCAAAAATCTGATAAGTCACTCGCCCCCAATAGATGAGCGTCACTCGCAAATAACTCATTGTGCTTAAACGTCGCCATTTCGTCATTCCAGAATTGGAGGGACCACTTTTCTGGCGCTTCCATGACGCCATCCAGCGATAGGAACTCAGCTACAACTACTTTCCTCATGTTAATTATGTTTTACCGACGTGGTGAATGTGGCCTAACGAGACGGAGCTGAGCCACCGCTGACGGCGGCGAGCGTGGCAAACATCGAGGACTGTTTCATAAAATCAAATGTGGACATCGCGCCGGCCAGCGCACCTGCTCGCGAACGCCTTCGGGGTTGGCTGCAGCCCTTGGTTAGGCGGCACGGCTTTCACCTCTCAACCGCTGTGACTGCCCATAATCCCTCTCCACGCTAATCTGGAATCTCGGCCTCGACAAGTTTCGCTAGAAGAGTGAGCGATTCCTGCCAGCCGAGATAGCAAGCCTCGGGGGGAATGACATCGGGCACCCCTTCCTGCACGACGTTCAACTCAGTCCCGACAACCACCTTTTTCAAAGTTACGGTTACCTTCATTTCCCCTGGCAGGTTTGGGTCGTCGAACTTGTCCGTGTAACAAATGCGTTCGTGCGGCACTAGTTCGAGATAACTTCCTCCGAAGGAGTGGCTATGTCCCGTAGTGAAATTCGTGAAAGACATCTTGTGGGTGCCGCCGACTTTGGCCTCGAGATGATGGACCTTGCCGGTGAACCCGTTTGGCGGAAGCCATTTGGCCAGTGCGTCGGCATCTAGAAACGCCCGATAGATTCTCTCAGGCGTCGCACGGAGCACGCGGTGAAGCCGGATGGTGTTTGTTGACATGATTTCGTTTCCTTTCGACGGGTGGTGTTGTGATCCAATGATAAACGCTCGACACTGTCCGATTGCCGCCTAACGAGAATAAGATCAGCCACCGCTG
>QHRC01000011.1:16788-20959 GCA_003219995.1 Verrucomicrobiota bacterium | reverse complement strand
CAAGATGACGCCGAATGACATCGAGCTCTTTTGGCTCACGCTGGTCTGCCTGTTGCAAAACGAAAACTGCGTTCTTCAACCATGTCTTTCGCCAGGAGGCCAGGAAATCCCAGAAAAATTGTGTCCAGGGATTCATAACGGAAAAAACGAGAAGAAGAAGATCGGCTCTCGAGACGAAGCTCTCGATGATTTTTTTTTGATCCGCGACCATGATGTTCGTTCCCGGTGTATCTACCACGGTGAAGTCATGTAGGAACGCGAGTGGCAGATAGCGCTCAATCAATTGCGCCGACGTCTCGACTGATTTTTCCTCGGAACCATATCGAAAAATATGAATCCGGTCGGTCGCGGTTTGAACATCCACTTTCACCAACTCCAGTCTAAAGAAAGAGTTCAGGAGCGACGATTTTCCGGACTTGGCTTCGCCAACAACGACGATTAGCAGCGGTTCGCCAATGTCCTTGAATAGCCAGCGGAGAGTGTCGCGTGACAGCGTAGTGCGGCCCACTTCCGAGCCAAGCTTGAGGAAACCATCGAGCAGTTTCGAGTTCGGTCCGGAGCTGCAGATAATGATCTGCGATCATACCAGCGAGATTAACCGCTGGACGGCGGCAAAGGAGTTGTCGGCACCGGCTGCGGAGGAGCGGTGGTCGTGGGAACTTTCGCGGGTTCCTTTCCTGGCTCGGGACGCGCCATCCGAATCAGTTCCGACACAGTAACGAATTTGAAACCTTTTGCCTCGAGTTGATCCAACGTTCGCGGCATGGCCTCAATCGTTCCGGGATGGATATCGTGAGACAAGACAATCGAACCAGCGCGTGTCTCTTTCAGAATACGATTGCAAACCACGGCGGCTCCTGGTCGTTTCCAGTCGTACGGATCGACATCCCACAAAATAATCTCGTAGCCGACCTCGTCGTGGATCCAGCGTTGTTGTCGTGCCGTGAGCGAGCCGTAGGGCGGCCGGAGTAAAGTTGGCCGTGCGCCGGTCGCGCTTTTGATCGCGTCTTCCGTTCGTCGCAGTTCCCGACGGACGCTTTCATCGGACATTTTTGCAAGGTTCGGGTGCGACCAACTATGATTTCCAATTTCGTGACCCTCGTGCACGGCGCGCGTAACGATCTCGGGGTGCTCCGCCACATTTTCACCGATCACAAAAAAAGTGGCTTTGATGTGATGGGTTGCGAGAAGATCGAGCAGTTTTGGCGTGAGCTTTACGCTGGGCCCGTCGTCAAACGTCATCGCGATATACGGTCCATCGACATGCACTGAATTAAACGCAATACGGGGCTCGGCCGCTGCGGCCGGCTTGTTTTTTCTCGAAGACGGAGCGGCAATCGTTGTCTGCACAAGTGTCTGGCACACGGCCAGGAGGCAGAGCAGACGGACACCAGACATGAGAAATCGAGAGCGGCGAGGAGTTGTGTGTGTATCTAGCAGAGGGGGCTCGTAACGCAAGGCAGGCGGAGCTGTGGGTGACTTGGCAACCATCTTGCTGCCTTAAGAAGAGCCGGTCCGTTTCCGCAGGCGCTTGTTACAATGTTGCCCTTTCAAATTAGTTGATCGAGAAGAAAAAATCAGCACAGATGAAAATATTGTTAGTAGAAGACCACGAAGAAAGCCGCAAAAGCCTCGCGCGGTTAATTGAGCGACGGGGAGACGAAGTCATGGCGGTAGGCAGTGCCGAGGAAGCCGAACAGGCTATGGCGACGCAAGATTTCCCATTCTTGATTCTCGATTGGATGTTGCCGGGCAAAAGCGGTCTCGAACTTTGCCGGCAAATCCGCGCGCAGCCTCGAGGCGATGAGGTATTCATCCTTCTTATTACCGCGCGCTCGGATGTAGCGGATTTGCAACGAGCACTCGATGCGGGTGCGAATGATTACCTGATCAAGCCGCTCCAGCCCGACCATTTGAACGTGCGCTTTTCCGTTGCGCAGCGCCAAATTCGCGGTCTCGCTGAACGCAATCAGGCCCGCGCCGCCTTGGAGGAATCGGCCCGTACCACGAGCGAGATTCTAGAGAAGACTATGGATGGATTTTTTGCGGTCGATCACGTCTGGAATTTTACATATCTGAACCCAGAAGCGGAAACTCTCCTCGGACGCGGCCGCGCTGAGCTGATCGGCAAGGAACTTTGGAAGGAATTTCCGCAGCTTATTGGGTCGTCCTTTGAGATGAATTATCGCCGGGTCATGACCGAGCAGGTGCCGATAGAATTCGAGGCCAGCGACGCCTCGGGCAAAGTTTGGTTCGAGATGCATGCATATCCGAGCGGGAGAGGTATGTCGGTCTTTTTGCGCGATGTGAGCGAGCGCAAATCCATTGAAGAAAAGAGGCTTACCACTAGCAAACTTGAATCTCTGGGGACTCTCGCCGGCGGTATCGCGCACGATCTCAATAATATTTTGACTGTCATCTCGGGAAATATTGGCCTGGCGCAGGTTGAGGCGCCGCGCGACGCGCGCAGTTTGCTCTCGTATCTTTCCAAGGCAGGCCAGGCCGCGCAACACGGCGCCCGTCTTTCGAGTCAATTGCTCACATTCTCAAAAGGCGGCGCGCCGCTTAAACGGGTTGCCTCGGTTGCGGAGTTGCTTGGCCGCGCCGCTGAATTTTCCCTTTACGGTTCCAATTTGCGCTCTGAGATGGACATCCCGGCTGATCTCTGGAAGGCGAATGTCGATCCGGGCCAGATCGAGCAGGTCGTAAACGCGCTTGTCATCAATGCGCGCGAGGCAATGCCTCATGGCGGCACCGTTAACATTGCGGCCCGCAACATTGAACTACAAGACAAGCCTGGCGCTCTGCTGCCGGCTGGTCGTTATGTCAAAATTACGATCGCCGACCGCGGTTCTGGCATTGAAGAAGAGCTAGCGACCAGAATTTTCGATCCCTATTTTACAACCAAACCCACGGCAAGTGGTTTGGGCCTTGCGATCAGCTATTCGATCGTAAAAAAACATGGCGGTTTGCTCCATTTGGAGAACTCTTCGCCAGCGGGATCGACATTTGTCTTTTATCTCCCATCTGTTGGTGAACAGATCGAGACGTCTGGGCCGCTGACAACCGAACAAACCTCATCGTTTCATCAGCAGCGGGTTCTGGTGATGGACGATGAAGCGGCCATTCGCGAACTCACGTCTCAATTACTTGGAACGCTTGGCTACGAGGTTACCGCCGTACCCGATGGACTCGAAGCGGTAAAACTTTACGAGCGCGCTTTACGTCGCGGAGAAAATTTTCATGCGGTGATTCTTGATGCGACAATCCGCGGGGGCATGGGTGGTCTCGCGACGATCGGACGGTTGCGCCGGCTCGATCCCCAAGTCATTGCAATCATTTGCAGCGGCTACTCCGACGAGGCTGCCCTCTCAGAATTCCTGGCCTACGGATTTCGCGGCGCACTACCGAAGCCATTTACACGGCGCGAGCTTGCGGACGTGCTTCAACGCGCCTTCCAAGTCGGCAAAGTGAATTAAGATCGGCAACCCCGAAAATGACCGAGGTTCGCCGAATCGTTTCGGAGTCGAGAAGATCGACTTCGGCGCTTAGCCTTTGCGCAATTTTTCCAGCTCGGCGATAAAGGTGGCTGCGCCGCCTTCCATGTACCCGAGTTCTCCGATTTTTTCGCCGTCACCATTTAAGACAACGACTGTCGGAAAACCTTGAATCTGATATTGCTGAGCCAGTTCTTGGTTTTGTTTTTTTAGGCTGACGGTCTGTGCTTTCGCACGAGGGAAGTCCACTTCCATCAGAACCAGGTTTTTGTTTGCGTAGTCTTTGAATTCAGCTTTGGAAAAAACCTCTTTGTTGAGTTTGATGCACCAGCCGCACCAATCCGAGCCGGTGAAATCAACCAGCAACAGTCTGTTGCTGGTTTTGGCTTCTTGCTGCGCTTTTCTGTAATCGGTCAGCCATTCCGGCCCAGCTTGCGTGGAGCCGGCGGCGGCGAGACCGAGAACAGCGGCAGCGAAAAGAATCAATCGACGCTTTTTCACGCGAGCAATCTCAACCACGCTGTCCTTTCGCGCAAGAAGCAGAGAGACGCGATTCTCGCGGGAAATAGCCCGCGCCGCGCTGTAACAGCAGCCCGGCGCTAATACCGCCGGGCCCAAATCAGTTTTGCGATTTAGCGAATATGTCCGGAGACCAGCTTCGTCATCTCGAACAT
>QHRC01000011.1:6302-16781 GCA_003219995.1 Verrucomicrobiota bacterium | reverse complement strand
TGAATACCGGCCTGAGAGATTCATCCGCGTTAATCATGGTTCTCTTTTTCTTGTCCTGACAACCATTCTTCTTGATGTAGTCCCAAAGCTTCTTGGTGAGCTCGGAACGTGGGAGCGGTCTCGAACCAACAATGGCAGCGAGTTTGTCGTCTGGTTGCACCGGCCTCATAAAGGCGGGATTGGGCTTGCGCTTGGAAGGAGTCTTTTTGGTTTTCGGCATACACGCTGATTAATGCTTCGCTCGTTACAGGGCAATATTAATTTTGATGAAAAAAAATATTTTTTTAGGCCGCCCGCCGCACCACTACCGCCGTCACATCGTCCGGTTTTATCTGGTTGTCGTGATCCGATGCCGTTTGATTCAAAAGGCGTCTCAAGAGCGCTTCGGCGCTGGGAGCAGTGGAGTCGAGCATCTTGGCGAGGCGTTGTGGAGTAAGCCGCCGCTGTTCGCCACGAGGGACGCGGAATAAACCGTCGCTGTAGAGAAGAAAACCGTCCCCCCCCGTAAGATCGACAATCGTCTCACTGAATTGCGCATGTTCCAGCAAACCCAAAGGCGGCGCCACTGAAGGAATAGATTCGCTCGTACCGTCTTGACGCGAAATCAGGAGCGGTGGATGTCCCGCGCCGACCACGCTGGCGCGCCCCGTCCCCGGATCAAGCGCCACGCACATCGCCGTCATGAAGGAACGGGCCCCAAAGATGCTGCGGAAATCGTTATTGACCGCTTTCATAAGCGCGGTCGGCGCATTGTGTTCGGCGCCGCCGTGATGAAAAAGAAGTTTTGCCAGGGCTGTCAGAAGCGCGGCGGAGGCCCCGTGGCCGGTCGCATCGGCGATCCAGAATAGAATCCGGCCATCTCGCACCCGTAGCCAGCCGTAAATGTCACCGCCGACCTGGATGACCGGCCGATAATAGTCGGCAACCTGCCATCCTGGCAGCCTGGGCGGCTTTTGTGGAATGAGTGATTGCTGGGTCAGGCGAGCAGCGGCTAGGTCGCGTTCCAAGTTGCGTCGCCACTCTTCAAGCTCATCGTTTTGTTGCTGCAATTGGCGGCGCATGGATCGTAGCCGAAGTTGGGTCTCGATGCGTGCGCGCAAGACCGCCGCATTGATCGGTTTAGTTACAAAGTCGTCCGCCCCGGCTTCGAGGCAAAGCACCTCACTTTCTTCGCCGCCGTGGCCGGTTAACATTATCGCAGGAATCTGGGCGACCGCCGGATTGCTGTCCGATCGCAGCCGCTTGAGGACCTCGGCCCCATTGAGCACTGGCATATCGAAATCGAGCAGAAGAAGCGACGGTTGTTCCTGCTGCACTAGCTTCAGCGCCTCGATCCCGCTGTCTGATTCGCGACAGTCGTAACCGGTGGATGAAAGTGTTCGAACAAGAATCCTGCGGCTCCCCGCGTCATCATCGACAACTAAAATCTGTCCATCGAGTTTCTTCGTCATCTTCCCTTTTGATTCGGAACAAGTGCCGCCCGCTATCGTATTGATGGCGATCTTTGCCGAAAGCGTCGCAGGTCTATTTGGATTTTGGCCGCCTCACGAAACCGACGCGCTCAGCGCTTCCACCTTTCAGCCTGATCCGCTGCTTAAGAGGATGATTTGTGATTGGCAATAAGTTAGAATCCAGATAATGTCGTCGAACTGAATTCTATGAAATTTCCGCTGTCGCTTGCGCTGCTAATTGCCTTATTTCTGTCATCGTGTTCCGATGTCGATGAGCCGCCGTCGCGGGCTCGTCGCCAGACTGCCAAGTATCCTGCGGCGGGCCAGGAACAGTACCCACCTCAACAGCAGCCTTTTAACCCCAACGCGCCGCCGCCGGAGAACGTGGCCCGGGAAGAGGCTTCAGCCGCTCCGGCTCCGACTGCTATGCCGGCCAAAACGGAAAAGGGAGACCATCCTTATGGAATTCCTGTTCCCGGCAAAGCGCACGTGGTCGAAAGTCCTTTCTCGCCTGGCAAGTACGTCGATGTGGAGGGATTCCCGCCTGGCACGGAGGTGAAGGATCCATACACGGGAAAAATCTTTCTCGTTCCATAGCTTTTCTCCAGCCGGAGGAAGACTGGACAACAACACCTTATCTCCGATGCTGATGCCGGCTGAGGAGATGTAACGCGGCACGGCCGCGCGCTTCTGGGAAATCTTTTTAAATTGGTCTATGGAATTGCGAGTCAAACGAGCGCCTCGAATTGACACTGAGATCACTGTCCCAGGTGATAAAAGCATTTCCCATCGCGCTGTTATTATTGCGGCGCTCTCGAACGGCCCATGCACACTGCGCGGTTTCCTTCCGAGCGAAGATTGCATGCGCACGGTAAACGCGCTCCGCGCCTTGGGAATCAGGATCGAACAGCCGGACCCGAGCACACTCGTCGTTCACGGAAAAAAACGTGTGCTCACGCCGCCGAAAGAGGAAATCGACTGCGGAAATTCCGGGACGACCATGCGACTTCTCGCCGGCTTGCTCGCTGGGCAGACGTTCGAAAGTCGCCTCGTCGGCGATGCCGCCCTCTCTCGGCGCCCGATGGATCGTATACTTGCGCCGCTTCGAAAGATGGGCGCCGACATCGTGGCCGAGGGACCCGAACAAACGCCTCCCATCCGGATTCACGGAGGTTCCTTGCGCGGGATTAAGTACAAATCACCAATCGCAAGCGCGCAGGTGAAAAGCGCCGTGCTTTTGGCAGGTCTTTTCGCCAAAGGCAAGACCACGGTGAATGAACCCTCGGCCAGCCGCAGCCATACCGAGTTGATGTTTAATTATTTTCTTGTGCGCACTGCGAGGAATGAGGACGGCAGCGTTAGTGTTTTCGGCGATCAAGTGCCGGAGTCGCGCGATTTCGCAATTCCAGGAGATATTTCCTCGGCTGCCTTTTGGCTGGTCGCGGCGGCTGCGCAGCCGGGAGGACATCTGCTTGTGCGCGATATCGGGTTGAATGACACGCGCACGGCGGTGCTCGGCGTGCTGGTGCGAATGGGAGCGCAAGTGCGCGAAGCCGTCGAGGATATCGATCAACTTGAACACCGTGGGATCGTTGAAGTCACGGGCGCCCCGCTCAAAGGCACGGTCATTCAGGGAAAAGAAGTGCCGCAGCTCATCGATGAGCTGCCGGTATTGGCGATTGCCGGTGCGCTGGCAAACGGCACAACCATTATCCGCCATGCGCAAGAGTTGCGCGTTAAGGAAACCGATCGCGTAGCTGCCATCGCCCACAACCTGCGCACCATGGGCGCGCAGATTATCGAAATGAGTGACGGGCTCGAAATTCATGGTCCCGCCCCCTTGCGCGGCGCGCGCGTGGCCAGCTTTGGCGATCATCGTATCGCGATGGCGTTTGCAGTGGCTGGGCTTTTCGCTGACGGCGAAACGATCGTTCAGGATGCCGACTGCGTGAGCGAGTCTTATCCGGGTTTCGAAACTGCACTCGAAGAGTTCGTCAATCCAAAACGAATACGCACGAGCACGCCAGTTATCGGTTCGCTCTCGCCGGCGCGTCTCGAGCCCGAGTAATCGTCGCGCCGGCATCGGTTTGCAATCGCGCATCTGGAAGCGATCTGCGTAATCTTCGCATCAAATATTCTATCGATCATGCCCGCGGGTTTTCATCGCGTCATTGCCATTGACGGCCCGGCTGCTTCCGGAAAGAGCAGCTTAGCGCGCGAACTCGCGCGGCGGCTGGGTTTTGTCTATGTCAATTCCGGCGCAATCTACCGCGCCATCGCCTGGTATGTGCTCCGGCGTGGCATCGCTCCGGATGATCGGGCGTGCATCGCGCAAAGAGTCCGGTCGGTGGAGATTAGTTGTCATCTCGAGAACAACGAGTCGCGCGTTTGCATCGGCGATGTCGATCCAACGAACCATTTGCGTGATGATCCGGTGAACAAAGCCGTCTCGCAGGTGAGCACCGTCTCCGAGGTGCGCGACATTGTTACTGAGAAAATGCGCAATTATGCGCGCGCTTACGATGTCGTTGTAGAAGGCCGCGACATTGGATCGGTGGTTTTTCCCGATGCACTCTGTAAATTTTACATCGACGCTTCGCCTGAGGTGCGGTTTCGCCGCCGCGCCGCCGAAGGTCAGGGCGATGAAATCGCTGCGCGCGATCGCGTTGATTCTTCACGCCGGGCTTCGCCGCTCACTGTCGCTCAGGATGCGCAGGTGATCGACACTTCTGACCTTACGATGGAGGAGGTGATCGCTAAAATCGTCGAACAACTGAAGCGGAAGGGACTGCCGCTTTAACGCCTCGACTGTTTCAACGCATGAACCCGTACTACTGGCTTGGTTACCACTTTTCGCGCCTGCTTGCGCGACTCTTCTTTGCCTTCCGAATAGTTCATCGGGAGCGGATGATTCAAACCGGCGCGGTCATTCTCGCCATGAATCACCAGAGTTTTTTCGATCCACCGCTGGCAGGAAATGCATGCGATCGCGCCATCTATTTTCTCGCGAAAAAATCTTTGATGAAAGCGCCGGTTCTGGGCTGGCTGTTGCCGAAACTCAACGTCATCCCGGTCGAGATCGAAGGGAACGACCGCAGCGCACTCAAAGCGCTGATTCGAATTTTGCGTACTGGCGGCGGCGTGCTCGTCTTTCCGGAAGGCTCGCGCACATCGGACGGAAATTTACAGCCGGCGTTACCCGGACTTGGGTTGGTGATCGCGAGAACGCGTGCACCGGTCGTGCCGATGCGAATTTTTGGCGCCTTCGAAGCCTGGCCCACCGGCGGGAAAATCCATTTTTGGCGCAGAATCACGATTGTCGTCGGCAAGCCGATTTATTTTTTCGATACGGATTTCGAGAATGGCGGCAGAGATCTTTACGCGCGTCTCAGTAGGCGTGTCATGGACGCAATCGCGGCGCTTGAGCTGCCGGCACGCAAGATCGACAATCGCTTTGCGCGGCGAAGATCGACATCCATACTTCGGGAGTGAATTTGTCGCCGCCAGCTCCTCGAGCAGAACCCTCGTCGTCGCGAGTTCCCAAAAGCGCGCTTCTGGTCATGCTCGTGATCGTTGGAGCGATGGCGCTCCTGGCGCTTTACGCCAACGTGCGGGGATGGCGTCGCGACAAAATCGAAAGTGTCATCGTTAGTCCGGCCGGTTCACCCTCGCCGGCAGCACCATGACCGCTTTTCGAATAACAAAACGAGATCGCAGTCTAAGGCTGACATGAAGAAAGTTTTTGTTGTCTTGCCAGCGATCGGTCTTCTCGTGCTGCTTTGTTCGTGTCAAAAGCAGGCAACTGAAGCGGAGCGTAACGCCGAGGTTGAGCGTCAGGTGAACCAGCGACTGGAGGCCGAACATCAAGCGGAACAGCAACACCAGCTGACCCAGCGCCAAGCTGAGTTGGATGCGCGTGAAAACGCATTGGCGACCAGAGAAAGTGCCGCGACGAACACGCCTCAGCCGCAAGCTACGGTCGCGCGCGGCGTCCGCGATCTGTCCCAAACTCCACCGACCGCCTCATATTCGACGTTCTACACTAGGCTCGAGCCGTTGGGCGTTTGGCGCGAGACGTCCACCTACGGTTATGTCTGGCAACCGCGCGAGGCCGAGCAATCGCGTGGCTGGCGTCCCTACACAAATGGCCGCTGGGTCTATACCGAGGCCGGTTGGACATGGATTTCGGAAGAGCCATTCGGCTGGGCGACTTATCACTACGGTCGATGGGCCCGCTTGCGCAACATCGGCTGGGTCTGGGTCCCAGGTGACGAATGGGCACCGGCGTGGGTTTCGTGGCGCAAGGGCAGTGACTACGTCGGTTGGGCGCCGCTCCCTCCCGAAGCGCATTTCGATCGCCGCACCGGAATTCAGAATTGGGCTGATAATTACTACGACATCGGTCCTGAACAGTATTGTTTCGTACCAACAAGAGAATTCGGAGCGCAGCGCACCGAGCGGACCGTGATTCCAGCCGAGCGCAACGTCACTATCGTCAATCAGACGACCAACGTAACTAACATTACTTACAACAACACTACCGTTGTTAATGGCGGCCCCAGTTACGACGAACTCCGCACACGAACTCAGCAGCCGATCGAACGGCTCCGGCTCGAGCGCAACGTGACAGTGAATATCGGTACGGAAAATCCGCGCCCGGTTGTGAGAGGAGAAGTCGTTGAAATGTCGGCACCCGTGATTGCGCGAGCGCAGGGAGTCGAGCGCCCGGGCAACGTCAAGGAAACAGTCGCGGAGACGGTTGTCGATCATGGCTGGGAAACAATCGCCGATCATCAGGCGGCTGAGAGAGTCCGCGCCAAGATGAAGTCTGAATCAACGCCACCGCCGAACGCACCGCCGAGAACTGTTGTGAAACCAATGCAGGCCGCGGCACAAATCGGCCATGTTTCTCCGTCGGTTGGGCTAAGTGCGTCGCCAACTCCAAGATCGATATCTACGCCTGTGCCCACATCCGTTGCCACTTCACCAGTGGAAGCGCCAAGTGCCATTCGAGCGGCGCCGCCGAAACAAACTGCTCCAGCGAGGTTGACTCAAACTCCGCGGCCGACAGTTGCGATGACGCCGGCTGCAACGCCATTCCGTCGCGAACCCCCAAAAATTAGTCCCAAGCCGACCCCATCAGTTAGCGCGATACCGCCAGTCACGGCCACCCCAACTGCAGGCGAAATAGCGACTGCGCCTCCCCGCCCGACCTTCACGCCACGGCTTATTACGCCGGCACGACCGTCAACCGAACTCTCCGCCACTCCTTCGGTTACTCCCGTTATTTCAAGATCGACATCGGTGTCTCCGGCGTTTGGCCGTTCCACCGAAACAAACGAAGAACGGAAAACTCAGAAAGAATTGAGAAAAAAACAAAAAGTGGAGGAGCAGAAGCAGGAATTTGAGAAGGGAAAGACTCCGGCTGCCGAAACTGCTGCCACCCCAGGTCCCAGCGTGAAGCCGTCAGCTTCTCCGTCTGTTGCCGTTGCCGCCTCTGAGCCTGGCAACAAACAAGAAAGGAAGAAGCATAAACGTGCGGGTGAGCAGCGTGAGGGCTCAACCGAAACCGGAGCAAGCGTTTCGCCGTCGCCGTCCACAACGCCGCAATAACTCTAACCAGTCCTGGTGTGTTGGGCCGCTAGTTCGCGGGCGTAGGCGAGCGTGTCGATCGCATCGACATTTTTATCGCGCCGGATTGCTTTGATCCGCGGAAAACGCAGCGCTAGACCGCTTGCATGACGCGTGCTCGGCTGAATAGAATCGAATGCGATTTCGAGCACGATGTCCGGTTTGACTTCGCGATATCGGCCGCGATCGATAATTGTGTTTTGTTTGAAATATTCGGTCAATTCTGCGATCTCGATGTCGGTCAGGCCACTGTAGGCTTTTCCGATCGGCAAAAGTTCGCCGCTTGTTTCATCGCGCACCGCGAACGTGTAATCGCTCAAGACGCTGTTGCGTTTGCCATGCCCGAGTTCGGCCGCAACCACCACCACGTCCAGTGTGGCCAGTTCTTTCTTTAATTTGAACCAGAACAAGCCGCGGCGTCCGGGCGTATAAAAACTTTCCGGATCTTTGACCATTAATCCTTCGTTTGAACGTTTTCGCGCTTGCTCGAAAATCTTCTCGATTTCCATCGCCGATTGGGCCGGAAAAATTCCGGCTACTTGAAATGGCGAAGGCAATCGCAACTGACGCAGTAGTTTTCGCCGCTCGCGCAGCGGGATTTTCAATAACGAACGGCCATCAAGCCAGAGAAGGTCGAAGGCGATGAACGCGACCGGAACATCTGTCGACACGCCAGCAAACAAATCCGCGCCGTTTGTTTTCCGGCCGAGCCGTTTTTGCAGATCGAAGAAGGTCAATTTGCGCCCCTTCTCAAACGCGACGATTTCGCCATCGAGGACAAGATCGACATCGAACTTGCGCGCCTGCTCAGTTAGTTCCGGAAATTGATCGGTGATGCGCTTGAGGTCGCGCGAGAAAATCTCGACCCGCTTCGAGTCGCGATGCAACTGCGCCCGAATGCCGTCGAATTTATCTTCCGCATACACGGTTGTAGCTGCCGCCGTCTCTGGCGGCAGAGTTGTGGAAATGCCGCTGGCGACAGCGGCAGCTGCAACGCTTTCCGATCTTTGATCGACAAAACGCGCCCAAATAGCTTCCGCAGTCGGCTCGGGACTTGCCAGCATGCATTTAATCGGTCGAAAGATCGACAACTCGGCACGATGCAATTGATTTTGCGAAGCAAGCAGAGCGGTCGCGCCGATGTCGCCCAGAAGCATGTTCGCTTCCTTCACATGGTCGAGCGGAGCTTCGAACGCCTTGGCGATTGCTTCCTCGACCAAGCCTTCGCGCAATCCGATTCGCAGATCGCCACTCAAAATCTTGACAACGTATTGACCTTCGCGCGCGGACAGGATCGACAACCGCTTTTGTAGCAATTCCGTCTTGGCGATTGGTCCACGCGCCTTTTGGAGTTGCTCAAAAAATTCCTTCGATTGCAAAATCGTGAACGATTCCGGTAGCGTGCGGCCGTCGAGCGCCTCCAATGCCGTCTGGCCGGCGTCGCCGTGACTTTGTGCGATCCCGCGAAATTCCGCTTCGCTCAATTTCGTCGCGCTCATGATGGCGCGATAAATGATCGAGCCTCCAACCTGCACGGTGCGCAGGTCGCTTTGCGCAAATGGATTTCCGGTCAAATACGTTGTTGCGATCGGAAGTTGATTCGAATGGAGCGTGCGCAAATAATCTGCGAGCAGCCGAACCTTTTCCAACTTCGCGGGTGTCGCAGCGACCGCTTCGCCGATTTCCGCGAAGACTCGAAACTCCGAATCGCTCGGCGATTGGTAAGGCGAAGCTCCTGCTAAACCACCAGTGTTGGATGCATGGCCATTCGGCTCGGGGGGAGCCTCGCCTTGCCGCCTTGTCGACCGAAAAGTTCCCAGGCTTAATTCCATCTGATTTTCTTCGCTCAGCGCCCATGCTTCAACGCCAATTTTTTCTCGCAAATCGCGCGCAAATTCGGCGGCGAAGCCGTGGAGCGTAAGCACGCGTTTCGGCCGCACAAGATCGACATAACGAATGAGATCGTCGTAATCGGCGTGATCCGAAAGAGGAAATACGGCGTCAACTTGATAGCGATAGATCGCATTCGGGTCGACCCCCCAGCCACTAATCATGGCGACACGTTTGCGCGCGATCTTCTCCAGCATGCGTGAGCGGTTTGCGCTCGGCGGGCAAATGAGGACTTTGCCCGCGACTTCATTTGGGTCGTAGCGCAGGTATTTGCAAAACGACTGGCCGAACTGCTCGTAAATGCGCGTCATTTGAAAGACCGTGCCGTGCAGCATCGGTATCAGGCCAGCGCCTTCGAGCGCACAAAGAATTTCCTGCGCTTTACCTAGCGAATAGCCGAGCAGGACGGGCACTCCGTCATCGCCGATCGTTTCTCGGCAGAAGGCAACGATTTGATCGACAACTTGGTCGGTCGGTGGAAAACGGTAACGTGGCCGCCCGAAAGTCGTCTCCATAATGAGTGTGTCGGCGCACATCCATTTTGTCGCTTCGGCGGATTTTCCGCGGCGCAATTTGAAGTCGCCGGTGTAAAGCAGCGATTCGTTTTTGGCCCGGAGAAAAATTTGTGCGGAACCAAAGATGTGCCCGGCCGGCAAGAGCATAAGATCGACATCGTGCACCCGCCGTTGTTCGCCAAAAGGCAGAATGTGTTCCTTTCGCTTTCCGGGAAGACGCGCCTGCATTAAGCGAGCGGTGCCTTCGGAGACGATAATCTCGTCATGCGGCGCGATGTGATCGCTGTGCGCGTGTGAAACGAAGGCAAAAGGCTTTGCATCCCAGGGATCGAGCCATAAATCTTTTTCGGGTAAGTAAACGCCGCGGTCATAACGAACATCCATCACGCGAAAATTTATGCGCGGGCGGTAAGAGAGCGAAAGATTGTTTCATCGACATCGGCCTGCATTGACAAGCCGCGCGGGAACCGTTTTCATTGGGGCCAATGAAGCTTGGCACCGCAGCGGTGGGTTTAACCTTTTGCCTGAGCGCTCTGGCTGGCGCCGCCGAGGAGCCGACGTTGCTCGCGAAAGTGACGCCGCTGCCGGTCGCCTTGAATAAAGATTTCGAGTTTCGAAAGACGAAACTTTATCTTCTCACCGAGAAAGCGCCGAAACAAGGTACGCAGAGAAAAGCGACCAGTCTCTCGCCGGGAGCGCTATCGAGCACGGCACCGCAGCGGACCATCGTGAATCAGGATTCCTCGATTGCTTTCGAACGGCAGTATCGTCTCTTCGGCGCGGTGACTCATTTCGATCAACATCAGCGTTTTGGTAACTATTTCGATTTCTTTTGGCGCGCCAAACGGCCAGCCGATCTCACCGTGCGCCTCGAGTACCGGCAGGAGAAGCTGCACGACCTTGTTCAGGCGCAGGAGATTTCATACCGGAATGTTCACGGTACTCATCAAACCGAGTTCAAAGTAATCGGTGACGACTATTTCGATGATGGA